>CAZTEK010000325.1:0-2143 GCA_964612095.1 uncultured Verrucomicrobiota bacterium | reverse complement strand
GAGCCGTTTGGCGTGTTCTATACGCTGATGCTGGATTTCAAAGTAAGGAGTGCGGTTGATGGCCAGTTTGAACCGCCGTTCCAGCATGGAGCGTGAGACTCCGGCGATTTTAAGCAGCGTTTCGGTTGTGATATTTTCTGTGAAATTCTTCCGGATGAATTGAAGAGATTTTGCGACCACCGGATCATCCACCTGTTCAACAGCCGTCGAGCGACGCGTGACGACTTCTATTGCCTGAAACAGCAGCGGCTTCTTCGGCACGGCTTTCCCCAGAAACAGATGCTGGAGCAGTTCGGCCGCCTTATATCCGATCTGTCGGTACGGGATGCGGATGCTGGAGAGCATCGGGTCGCAGGCCTGACAGACCAGCTCTTCATTGTTTACACCCAGAATGCCGATCTGTTCCGGAATGTTCCATCCGGCTTTCGAGCACAACTCGAAGACGGTATAAGCCTCGAAATCGTCGGCGGAAAACAGAGCCAACGGTTTTTTCAGCTTTTTGATGGTTTCTGTAAACCGTTCTGAAATCTCCGGATTCTCCCGGTTGTTGAGCAAACCCAGAAAAAAGCCCTCCGTGTTGAACTCACTGACCGGGTGTCCGGCTGATTTGAGGCGTTGTTTAAATCCTTGGCAGCGGAGACTGGCGTAGGGACGGTTTAAATTGCCGGTAAAGCAGAAATGCGTGAAGCCGTGCGCCAGCAGATGCTCGGCCGCCAGAACGCCGATCTGGCGGTCGTCAATCAGAAGCTGCGGCCGATGGGTGGACTCTTTCCAGTCCATATAAACGGTTTTCAACTCAGGATGCCGATCGCCGGGAAGAGGCATATGCGGATGATAAATCAGGCCGTGCGGCTGAAAGCGGCTCATCAGGTCGCTTAAGTCGGTTCCGCGAGCCACGGCCCGGATTTCCCAGCGGAGGTCATGGTCACGGGCATACGCAATCAGTCCGGCAAGAGCCTGCCGTTCCCAGTCGGCCTCAAAACTCAGTGCCGCAAGAATTCGTTTTTCACTCATGACGGAAAATATATACGAATAGCTGATTATCGTTAAACGATTTCATTGTGAAAATAACAGGCCGGATGGATTCTGTACACGCGTCTGAAGTTCGGATAGCCGCAGAGAAAGGTTAAACAGCATGCTTTCTAAACAGAATTTTGTGTGGGGTGTGGCCACTTCATCTTATCAGATCGAAGGGGCGTGGAACGAAGACGGGCGGGGATTAAGTATTTGGGATGAGTTTTGCCGGATGCCGGGAAAGACTCGGGGTGCAACAGGTGATTTTGCGGGCGACCATTATCATCGCTGGCGCGAGGATGTGGCGCTGATGAAGGCTCTGGGCGTGACGGCTTACCGCTTTTCTATCGCCTGGCCGCGCATTTTTCCAGACTGTGCCGGAGCTGTTAATGCGGCCGGGGTCCGCTTTTACGATGAGCTGATTGACGCGCTGCTTGATGCCGGCATCGAGCCGTGGGTGACGCTCTATCACTGGGATCTGCCACTCATTCTGCAACAGCAGCACGGCGGATGGATGTCCTCCAAAACCGGCGAGGCGTTTTGCGCGTATTCGGATTTTTGTTTCAATCACTACGGCGACCGGGTCAAAAACTGGATTACGATCAACGAGCCGTGGTGCGCAGCGGTGTTGGGTCACGGATTCGGAACGCATGCCCCGGGCCGCAAAAGCGAAACCGAACCGTGGATTGTCGGGCACAACCTGTTGCTGGCCCATGCCCGGACGGTTCAGATTTACCGGAAAGATTATGTCGCAAGTCAGCGGGGGCAGATCGGTTTGGTGATGAATTGCGACTGGCGGGAGCCGTTGACGGATTCAGACGCAGACCGGCAGGCGGCTGAGCTGGCGCTGGAGTTCATGCTGGCCTGGTTTGCCGATCCGATTTATTTCGGTGATTATCCGGAGAGCCTGAAGAGCCGCTTGGGTGACAAGCTACCTCGATTCAGCGACAGCGAAAAAGAGATGCTCAAAGGATCCTCGGACTTCTTTGGCCTGAATCATTATTCTACGTATTACACCCGAGCGGTCGAAAAGGCCGGGGGCGGGCAGGCGGGGAACGCCGGCGTGTTTGGAACCGACGAGGTGGAACTGATTCCGTTGGGCGATGTTCCGGTCAGCGCCATGAACTGG
>CAZTEK010000324.1:0-2157 GCA_964612095.1 uncultured Verrucomicrobiota bacterium | reverse complement strand
TGGCGGCTGGCCTGCTGTTTTTACTACTCGGCATAATCGGCCTACTTTTGCCGATTATACCGCAAATCCCTTTTTTCCTCGCAGCGATCTTCTGTTTTATGCGCTGTTCACCTCGGTTCCGCACTTGGATGGAAAAGCAGGCGTGGTTCATCCGATTGCGCAAACGTTTTCAAGACAAACGGTATAAATCAAAACGGAAAAGCCATTGTCGATAGGCCATTCTTCCACTAGACTGACTGCGATTTATGGACCCGAAAATTCTACTTTTTTCTGCGGCGTTCCTGCTGGGTATACCCCTGCTGATTTTTGCTGGGTTGGTCGTACGTCCGTTTAAAAAAATTCTCATGGCAATAATGTGTTTTTCTCTCTGCTATCCGGAAGCCCTATCCATTAACTTAATGTCGCGCGAAGGATATCGCATGGCGACCCGCGGCTTTGAGCTGGGACTTTTCGACATGTGCACCATTGCGCTCTTCTTCATCATGGTCCTCCAGCCGCGCGATCATCGCTTCCGCTGGTTCCCACCCCTGACCATTGCCTACGGCATCTATATCACCTTTATTATCATCTCGTGGTTACAAGCACCAGGCAGTATTCCAGTACCCGCCGACGTCTATGACGCCAATACGACAGACACCTACAAATTTTACAATGCCTTCGAAACCGGCCTTTATCCGCTTTTCGAGCTCAGTAAAATCCTCCGTGGAGCATTTGCCTATCTGGTAGTAGTTAACTTCCTGCGCGACGAAGAGCACCTGCGCTCACTAATCGGCGCACTGCTTGTTGTTACTTTCGTGATCACAATAGAAGCCTTGATCGGACGCTACATTCGCGGATATCACCGCATCTCAGCCACCCTCGGACATCCGAACAGTCTAGGCACCTTCATGGGCATGATGGGCACGTTTATGTTCGGTGTGGCCATTTTCCGCAGCACGTTCTTGTCTAGTGGAACCTTTGCCATCGCCACTGCCGGAGCCTTGGTCTCTGTATTGCTCACCATCTCGCGTGGCGCACTTTCAGCCATGATACTCGGGCTCTGGATGGATGTCTCAGCCTTGTTCCACCGCTACCTCAACTTTAAAAATTTCACCATTCTGTTTGTCGGCTCACTGGCCGTACTGGGGCTTTTCTTTATGGCGGCGGACACCCTCACCTCCCGATTCCTTGTGCAACAGGATGCAGTTTCCGATATTGAATACCGCGGTCTCTACAACAAAGAGGCCAAATTGATGGCTCGCGACCATACTTTTGGCGTCGGACTCGGTAATTTTTCCACCTATTCCTGGCTCAAATACGGTCAGGCGGTTGGACTCAACGAATACGGGACTCCCGCTCACAACCTTTGGTATCTCACCCTTGGAGAGCTGGGATTCCCCGGATTAATAGCCTTTATTTTCTTCTGGCTCCGCTTTTACTCCATCGGCCTGCCCTTTCTTTTCCGCCGCCGTACAGCCCTTATCTACGCCGTCGCAGCATCCTCCGTCGCGGCCAGCATGATCGGGCATATTCAAAACATGCTTCAACTCTCCTACCGCCAAACCTCCATTTACATGCTCAACCAAATTCTGATCGGTGTCGTAGTTGCCGCATGGTACATTGACCGTGACTCCCGCCGCGAAGAGCGCGAAGAACGCCGCCAAGCACGAATACGCGCCGTATGACGAAACCATCGCCTATGTCGCCCTAAAAAAAAATTATCTGCTACGATGATAACCCTGACTACGGCGGCCATCAGGTCATGGCCTGTCTCGCCGTTGAAGCCCTCGCAAAGTCAACAGACTGGGCCCCTGTTTTCTTTTGCAACCCGAGCAATGTCCGCCTCAACAATCGCCTTCGAGAAATTCAAACGCTCAGCAGGAATCTTGAAATTCGCGAAGCTCCGTCTTCAACCCGTAAACTGCAAGGTCTACGAAACCGTTTTGCCAAAAAAACAATCTGCGCCTTGCGCCAGCTGCTCGATGCCGAAAAGTCCGATCTGATTCTCTGCATTCAAGGCGAAATTGAAGACGGATCACTTGCCCTGTGCGCAGCGGAGACTCTCGCCACCCCCTGCATCAGCTATATTCCGGTTCCACACCGTATGGCGCTTATGGGGGCCAAACTCGGCGCTATTCGCGACCGACTGAATGCCGGGCTCTTCAAAAAACCGGACGG
>CAZTEK010000323.1:0-2167 GCA_964612095.1 uncultured Verrucomicrobiota bacterium | reverse complement strand
GGATTTTCGCCGACGTTTTCCTGAACCAGCCGCCGCCCGATTTCGAGTGCTGCTTTCAGGATTTTGGCTTTCTCCTTGCCGATACCGTGGATTTTCTGCAGCTCTGCAATTGAAGTGCGTGACAACGCACTGAGTGATCCATACTGCATCAGCAAGGCCTCCGCCAACTCGACTACATTGGTTCCCGCCGTGCCTGTCCGCAACAAAATAGCCAGCAGATCACTTTCGGAAAGGTTTTCAGGACCAAGCCGGTCAAATTTTTCACGAGGCTGAAGTGCTTTGGGCAAATCATTTGCCCGCACCTGATAAACCGCACCCTCTTCGTTAACACGCCGTCCAATCATCGGAAACTTTTATCTGTTTTTTCCGAGACTTGGAAACTTTTTCTCGTTGTTTAAACTATTCCGGAATTGCGGGGCGAACCTTGATCATTTTCTCACGCTTAATGCAGACCGATCCAGGCTTTGCGCCGCGCGGCTTGGAGACATATTTAGCTTCCGTACAGGATACCGAAACGATTCCGGCATTACGCGCTTTGCTGTGCCACGCAGCAATTGCCGCCGCCTGTTTAATTAAATCGTTTGTCGCTGTTTCACCATCCGGCCCGCGCAAAATCACATGACTGCCGGGCAATCCGTGAACATGAAACCAGAGATCGTTCGCCTGCGCCGTTTTCAAGCTAAGCAAATCATTGTCCGCATCGGTTTTCCCGGCCAGAACCTCCCAGACACCGGATAAAACGTATTTCCAGACATCGGGTTCTGCGGGTTTATGTTCCATGTTAAACCGCCGGAAGAAAGATGGAGAAAACAGACCCCTCGCCGAAACGGCTCTGGACAGAAACCGTTCCGCCATGCGCCTGCGCGATGTGTTTGACGATGGAAAGTCCAAGGCCAGTTCCGCCCTCCTGACGACTACGGCCTTTATCCACACGGTAGAAACGTTCAAAAAGCCGTTCGAGATGCTCTTTTTCAATTCCATAACCATAGTCTTTTACTGACAGCACAATGCCATCTCTTTCAGTGCAAGCGCTGACAACAATGTTTTTCCCGTCAGTACTATACTTAACCGCATTGCCAATCAGGTTAATGAGTGCCTGCTCAATGAGTGGCGGATTGACGATGGCAGTTAAATCTTCGGGGCACTCGACGCAAATAGTGATGTTCTTCTCAGCAGCACGCTGGGCGCAGACTTCAACGGCAGAATTCATGAGTCCGCAAAGTCCGGCCTTTTGCATCTCCATACCTTCTTTACCGCCCTGTTCGAGACGCGAAAGCATGAGTAGGTCTTCGATGATCGCATTGAGTCGATCAGCATTTTTGGCGACAATCCTCAAAAAGCGTTCCGCTTCAACCGGATCTTTAATCGCGCCGTCCAACAGCGTTTCGACAAATCCCTTAATGGAGGTAATCGGTGTTTTAAGTTCGTGAGAAACATTGGCTACAAAATCGCGGCGCAAATTTTCAAGACGGCGCAGGCGTGAGACGTCATTAAAAACGACGACCGCACCAATACGACGATTTTGCACTCCCAGCAAATTGGTTCCGCGCGCCTGAAGGCAATAGGCCTGATGGTTCTGGATAACCAGTTCGCATTCGCGGGTTTCCTGTCCTTCGAGCACTTCGGCGACGAACCGCTGTAATTTGACGTTCCGGAAAACCTCTTCGATACTGCGGCCCGCCGCGGTTTCAGGTTGGAATACATTAAAAAACTGTGCGGCCGCTTTATTCAGACTGATAATGTGTCCGTCGATATCCACCGCCAGCACCCCTTCGACCATACTGGAAAGCACAGCTTCGCGCTGGTTGCGCTCTTTACTAATACTTTGCAACCGCTCTTCAAGCTGCGCGGCCATCTGATTCATGGTTTCCGCCAAAGCACCGACCTCAACCGAACCGAGCGAATGAAGCCGATACGAAAAATCACCGGCGGCAAATCGCTCGGCTCCCTGTTTGATTTGCTCAAGCGGCCGCGAAATGCGCCTTGAAACCGCAAAACTAAGAATCGCCGCCAGCAAAAGAATCGCCACACCACCCCACAGCAGGCGGTGTTCAACTCCGCTCAGCGCTTCCTCCATCCGAAGCAGTGGCATCGCGGTACGAACCACGCCGACAACCGCGCCGTCGTGATAGACCGGAACCGCGACATAGAGCATGTTTTTCCGGAC
>CAZTEK010000322.1:0-2179 GCA_964612095.1 uncultured Verrucomicrobiota bacterium | reverse complement strand
CGTCGGCGGACTCAACCCGCTGGCGGCGGTCGTGGAAGCGGGCGTTTCCTGCGAACTGAAATCGCTCTCCGGCCTTGAATCATTCAATCGCTTCAGCACCTTCGACGAAACCTTCCGCCGCTACATGGATGCACTGCGGTGACATATAGAATACGACGACGACAAGGCGAGCCATATCAAAACCGCATCCATTTAAATCCGCGTCACATCACCGTTGCACGTTTTGCGGACGGACTCTGCTCTCGGTGCCGACGATAAAGCCTGGAAAAATAAAGGGGATCTTGGAATCCAAGCCGTTCGGCAATTTCTTTGACTGGCATTTGAGGGAAGGTTTGCAATAGCCGATCCGCCTCCTCAATTTTGCGGGCGATTTGAAACTGCCGAAAGCCTTTCCCTGTTAGCTTTTTAAATAAGTGGGAAAGGCTCGATGGACTACGCCCAATCTGTCGGGCCGCGTCATCTAGACTAACCGTTTGCGCAGGATTTTTCTCCATCGCATCAATCAGCGGCTGAATCACATCAAAATCTTTCATGCTGACGAGATAATGCCCGGTAATATAATCCACCATGAGACTCAGCATATGGAGCATGTCATCTACCTGATTCTCCGAAAAGCCAGGGGTCTGCTCATACCCCTGCTTTAAACCCGGCGTACTGAATGTCGGCCCTTCGCTCGACGGATTTTTATCCAAGGTTCGGAACTGCCCTACCATTAAAAATCCAATGCACCGCCCGGAAAGGATCACCGGAAGAACAGCTTCTGTCAGCTGCCCATGACAAGTGTAACAAACCGGACGGCTTTCCTTGCGGGCTTTACTCCGCATCTTTTTGTCCAGCGCCACGCAGGCAATATCTTGAGCAGGGTCCTCACGAAGCAGGCGGCAATAGGTACAGATTGACCTGCCAAGTCCGCTGAACAACTCCCTCCCATCTAAAGAGAAAAACGCAATTCGCACGTTGAGGAGAGAAGAAAAGCTTCCTAGCATTTTCTGTGCTTCCGGTTGCAAGACGTATTGGAGATGTCCCGACGACTCACTCATAGACGTATGGTTACCTTTTCGTGCAGTTTCGTCCATACTTATTGCAATCGGGTCTATTGGCCAAATAGCCCGACTGTGGTCTGCTTTAAGCCATCAAACGAATTGAGGATACTCCTATGACAAAACGTGAAGTCGTAAAAATGGTGCTTGAAGGCAAAAAACCACCTTACGTGCCGTGGTCCTACAAATTCACGCATGAACCGGAAGCGATGCTGAAAAAGCACTTCGGAACGGATGACCTAGAAACAAAAGTCGGCAACCACATTGTACGCCTGGGAAGCGACATCGGTTTTTTCAAAGACATCGGCAATGATCGCCTACAAGATGTCTTCGGTGTCGTTTGGGATCGTAGCGTCGATAAAGATATCGGTGTAGTGGAAGGCTGTGTCATCCCCGAGCCGACGATGGACGGTGTAAAATTCCCCGACCCGCTCGATCCACGTTTTTTCTCAGATATTGAAGAAAAAATTGCCGCCCGCGCCGATTGCTTCCGCGTCTTTGAACTCGGGTTCTCACTCTACGAACGAGCCTGGACCCTGCGCGGCATGGAAAACCTGATGATGGACATGATCGATAATCCAGAATTCGTCCATGAACTGCTGACAAAAATCGCCGACTACAATATTGCGCAGGTTAAAAAAGCGCTGACCTATGATATCGATGCCGTCTATTTTGGCGACGACTGGGGACAGCAACAAGGTCTGGTTATGGGCCCCGTATTCTGGCGGGAATTCATCTATCCGCAGATCAAACGGATGTACCAGACCGTCCGTAATGCCGGAAAATTTGTGATGATTCACTCCTGCGGCGATGTCGACGAACTGTTCGATGATTTGATTGAAGCCGGACTCAACAGCTTCAACCCCTTCCAACCGGAAGTGATGGATATTTGGACCATCCTCCCGAAATACCGCGGACGGCTCACCTTCTTCGGCGGGCTAAGTATGCAAAAAACGCTACCGTTTGGCACACCGGAAGATGTCCGCCGAGAATCCCGCAAACTGCTCGAACTCGGCGCGAACGGCAGTTACATTTTCTCACCGTCTCATGCAGTCGAAAGCGACACTTCGCTGGAAAATATTCTAGCTTTTGTCGACGAAGCATTTAAACAGCCCGGCGCAAATTCACGTAATCAAGCT
>CAZTEK010000321.1:0-2196 GCA_964612095.1 uncultured Verrucomicrobiota bacterium | reverse complement strand
AGCGTGATGAAATGGTGGGTAGCAGGGCTTGCGGTTCGTCGGTGACCAGAATCAGTAGCGTTTTTGCAGACGGCTCTTCCAGTGTTTTGAGTAGGGCGTTGGCCGCCTGATCGGTCATGCGATCGGCGCTCAGAATAACGCCAACCTTCCATCCGCCTGCGAAAGAAGTTTGTGAGAATTGTCGGATCAGATCGAGGATTTCGTCGATTACAATTTGACGGCTTTTGCTCTGTGGTTCCATCCAGATAATATCTGGGTGGGTGCGGGTTTTTATCTGGATGTGATTGTTGAAAATCAAGCCGAGCATTTGTTCGGTAAATCGCAGTGCCGCGCCATGTGGTGCGCCCTGCAAGAGGATGGCATGTGCTAGTTGGCCGTTTTGCCAGCTTTTCTGAATGCCGCTCCAAGCTTCGCTGAATTGAGTAGAACTCATGAATTAGATTTCGATCAAATGGATTTTTCGACTATGTTCCACACATCGGACGCGACGGCATCGGATGGTTGTGCGGCATTAACGACACGAAAACGTTCCGGCTCTTTTTGGGCCAGTTTAAGGTAACCTGCCCGCACCCGTTCGTGAAAGGAGCGTTCTTCCTGTTCAAAGCGGTCGGCCGATTCTCCGCGTGCAAGGTGGCGCTGTGCAATGCGCTCGAAGCCGGTGGCGACATCCAGATCGAGGAGCAGGGTGAGGTCTGGGGAAAGGCCGTTGACGGTGAAGCGGTTGATGGCTTGAATCTCTTCAACCGGCAGTCCGCGCCCGTACCCCTGATAGGCGGTGGTGGAGTCCATAAAGCGGTCGCAGATGACCCAAACGCCTTTTTCGAGATTCGGGCGGATGACCTTTTCAACCAGCTGGTTGCGGCTGGCTTCGAAAAGGAGCAGTTCAGCGCGTTCGCAGGGTGTTTCGCCGGCTTGGTTATGTTGGAGAATATTACGAATGGCCTCGCCGAGCACGGTGCCGCCCGGCTCGCGGGTGTAGATGGCTTCGATGCCGCGTTCAGCCAGTCGCTGGATCAGCTTTTTGGCCTGCGTTGATTTTCCTGAGCCTTCCGGCCCTTCTAAGGTTATGAATTTTCCGCGCATAGTGCAGAGACGTTAGCTGTGACAGCGCTGAAATGCAACGCTGTTGCTTTCAATGATTGGGGAAATGGAATAAGGTTCCGCGCATGAAAAAGCTAATCAGGACTGTTTTTGGATTCATGGCGTTGGTGGCGGTTATTTTCGCGGCTGGGGCTTTATTTTACGGAACAAAAACGGTCCATGATCTGCTTGGCGAAAATAAAAAGCTTAAACAGTCGCTCGCAACGCTCACGCACGAGGATCAAATTGGTTATGCCAAAGTGGTTCGGCAGGAGATGCGTGACGGAAAGTTCTATACCGTAGTTCGATTTGTGGAAACCGCTCGCGATGATCAGCTTAAAAAAGTTCTCGAAAAGGAATATGAAATCGAAGGCGATACGGTTCATTTTGACGCACTGATCGTCACTTTTTCCAATCAGGCGGTCCTAGATGGTAAGGAGCGTTCTCTGTATTTATGGCGTCGCGTTTACGGAGAGAATATGTCGCCGGCAGAGGGCTTTGCGATAGAAGAAGATGGTGTAACGCCCGTCCGTTACACCGATTTGCTCAGTCGGTTGCATTTTTCAGAACAAAAACTGTTCTGGTCGGCTATTTGGGATCTTGCGAATGAACCGGAAGCCCTGCAACGTCATGGCATTAAGGCTGTTTACGGCAACGCGGTGTATAAAAAATTACGCCCCGGTCTTATTTATGTCTTTAAAATCAGTGCCGCGGGCCAAGTTTATCCTGAAACCGTGCCCGACCTGTAGTCGGGTCGGTTTCTCGGGAAGGCTGGGTTATTTGCTTTTTTTCTTTTCCAGCTTAGCCAGTTTCTTTTCTTTTGGGGTTTTGGATGGTTTCTTTTTGGTTTCTTTTTTTTGATCTTGTCCTTTTGACATGTCCTGTTCTCCTTTTCTTTTCCGGTTAGTTTTGAGGCTTAAGGCCGAGCATGCTCAGCATCATAGGCTTTAATTTTTGCGAACACTTCCGCTTCAGCCTCATCGTACATTTCGCGAATCAGTTCATCATGAAATTCGTAGACGCGGTCGGCGAAATCGGTGGTTGCAAGTCGGTCAAAAAGACGTTCTTTGGCGGCTTGTATGTCTTTGCCGTAGATATGGAACGAGTCCGCCTGCC
>CAZTEK010000320.1:0-2197 GCA_964612095.1 uncultured Verrucomicrobiota bacterium | reverse complement strand
TTTGCGGCGAAAATAAACGGTGCGCGCGGATCGTTCGTTTGAGTTCATTTTATTAACGGGTTTTTCTAAACCGGCGAACGTATCCGGGCGTAATGTTGTATATTTTCTTAAAAGTTCGTGAAAAGTGGCATGGGTCGGAAAAGCCGACTGCAAAGGCTGCCTCCTTGATGCTGATTTCTTTTTCTTGCAGTAAGAAAAATGCACGCCGAACACGCTCGCGAATCAGATATTCACCAGGGCTCAGGCCGATTTCTTTCTGAAACAAGGCGTTGATATATTCTGGGGCGAGATGAAATTCGCGGGCAAGATCAGCGCGACCGACGGGAAAAGCTAAATGATCTGTAAGATAGCGCATCATTTGCTCCATGCGCTGTGAGCAGGCTTGATGCACGGAAGGCTCTGACCAATATTCACTCATTCGAAGCCAAGCTTCACGGGCACACGTTTGGAGCAACCAGAGGCGGTTGGGCGAATGGCCTGCAAACAGGTCGGCGCAACGTAGAAAACAGTCCTTAATCGCCTGTCCGTTTTCCAGCGCCGTCCGACGTCCGATGGTGGGTGTGAACTGATAGTCACGGGCGGCTAAACTGGCATCTGGAATTAGTTCGCAATGCAGGCAACTCAACTCGGGTTTACCGTGTATATGTCGAAGCTGATGCAATTCATCGGGAAAAATAATAAGCAGATCATCCGGCACGAGCGTTAACGAAGGGGCGTTTTTTACATCAAACTCAAACGTACCATTTAGCACCAGAACCGCTTCAATATCGGGAATCGAGCGCCAGCCCCAGACCGTTCCCGCAGCAGGGAAGATGTGATTCGAGAAGTGCACCACGGGTTGAATGTCAGCTGGCGTCAAATGATTCATAAATCTTACTCCAGTTCATAAATTCATTATATTCATCTATTGTGGTACTATAAAAAAGCAATAATACTATCAAAGATGATATTACATTAGATCAAAAGGAGAAGCAGTATGACACATCGTGAAACGGTAAAAGCTATTCTACACTATGAAAATTTTGACCGGATGCCAGTCGTTCATTTTGGCTGGTGGCCAGAAACGATCGCCAAGTGGCATGAGGAAGGTCATCTGACAAAGGATGAATTCTATGAAGGATATGCAGATGGCCGTCCACGCGATTACTGTATCGGAAAAAAACTGGGATTTGATTTTAATTGGTATTCGACCTTTCAGCCCGCGACCAACCTCTTCCCCTCCTTTGAGCCACGCATCGTGGAAGAATTGCCGGATGGGTCGCAAAAAATGTTCAATGCAGAAGGGGTCATTGTACTGAAGAAACCCGGCACCAATAGTATTGCGATGGAATTTGCCCACTTGCTCAAAGATCGTGCATCCTGGGAAGAGCATTACCTGCCCAGGCTTCAGTTTTCCCCAGAACGCATCCAAACCCGAAGCATGCGGGTCAACGATAAGATGGTGCAATTTAACCAAGGCGGACTCGACTTCCTAAAAGCGGATACTCGCGAATATCATTACGGCATCTTCTGCGGCAGCCTGATCGGAGTCATTCGCAATTGGCTCGGAGTCGAAGGACTTTCCTATCTGTATGCCGACGATGAAGAGCTCTATGAAGAAATCATCAATACGGTTGGGAACCTGAGTTATGAAACAACCAAGGCCACATTGGAAGCCGGCGCCAAATTTGATTTCGGTCATTTTTGGGAGGATGTCTGCTATAAAAACGGTCCACTGGTCGCCCCTTCGGTTTTCCGCGATATGGTGGCGCCCCACTACCGTCGAATCACCGGTCTGCTGAATCAATACGGAATTGACATCGTTTCCGTGGATTGCGATGGCTGGATTGATTCCTTGCTGCCCCATTGGCTCGAAAATGGCGTAAACACCATGTTCCCAATCGAGGTTGGTACATGGCAGGCCAGCATGGCTCCGTGGCGAGAAAAATATGGACGCACCCTGCGCGGAGTTGGCGGCATGAACAAAAACGTATTCTCCCGTGATCGCAAAGCGGTTGATGCCGAAGTTGAACGTCTCAAACCCCTAGTAGCACTCGGCGGATATATTCCCTGTCCCGATCACCGGATCGCGCCCGATGCCAAGTGGGATATGGTTAGCTACTACTGCGACCGAATGCGGCACGAATTCTCCTAATGATCCCATTTTTATTGCAACTGTTTTTTGATGGACGTCCAGTTGCGGATGTGGAAGTAATAA
>CAZTEK010000319.1:0-2198 GCA_964612095.1 uncultured Verrucomicrobiota bacterium | reverse complement strand
AAAGCCTTCCATGCTGTACCGGATGAAGCCAAGCAACCGTGGACGATTGTGATTCCGCCGCCGAATGTGACCGGCATTTTGCACATGGGTCATGCGCTGAATAACACCATTCAGGATGTGTTGATCCGTCAGAAACGCATGCAGGGTAAGAATGCTCTCTGGGTGCCGGGCACCGACCATGCAGGGATTGCAACGCAGAATGTGGTGGAGCGCAAGCTGGCCAAGGAGGGCAAAAGCCGCCACGACCTTTCGCGCGATGAGTTTTTAAAGGAAGTCTGGGCGTGGAAAGAGGAATACGGCAATACAATCGTCGGCCAGCTGAAAAAGTTGGGTTCGTCATGTGACTGGGATCGCGAGCGCTTCACGATGGATGAAGGGTTGAGCAAGGCCGTTGTTGAAGTATTCTGCCGACTCTATGAGAAAAAACTGATTTATCGCGGCAATCGTATCATCAACTGGTGCCCGCGGTGTACGACGGCGCTGTCTGACGAAGAGAGCGAGCACGTCGAAACCGAAGGTGCGCTTTATTACATCCGTTATACGGTCAAAGATGAGAAGCGTAAAATCGTGGTCGCCACCACTCGTCCGGAAACCATGCTGGGTGACGTTGCTGTCGCGGTGAGCCCGCGCGATAAGCGGTATAGCGATCTAGTCGGCAAGACGCTGATTCTTCCAATCCTTGGAAGAGAAATTCCGGTGGTTGCCGATGAATTTGTCGATCCGGCCTTTGGTACCGGTTGTGTCAAGGTGACACCTGCGCACGATCCGAACGATTTTGAAATCGGTCTGCGACATAAATTTGCGCCGATTAACGTGATGGATGATCACGGAGTGATGAATGAGGCGGCTGGGCCGTACGCCGGACTGGATCGCTTTGAGTGCCGTAAACAACTGGTTGAAGATCTGAAGCACGGCGGATTGATTGAAAAAATTGATAAGCATATGCATGCGGTCGGTCACTGCTATCGCTGTTCAACGGTGGTTGAACCGCGTCTTTCGCCGCAGTGGTTTGTCAAAATGCAGCCATTGGCTAAACCGGCCATCGAAGCCGTGCGCGACGGACGTATCAAGTTTGTTCCTGAGCGTTGGAACAAAGTTTATCTGGAATGGATGGAAAATATTCGTGACTGGTGTATTTCTCGCCAGATTTGGTGGGGCCACCGCATTCCAGTTTTCTACTGCGATGCTTGCGGCCACGAATGGGCTGCTCGGGAAGTCCCTTGCGCCTGTTCAGTTTGCGGTACGAAGGATATTCGTCAAGATGAAGACGTTCTTGATACATGGTTCTCGTCGTGGCTCTGGCCGTTCAGCGTATTTGGATGGCCAGAACAGACTGCCGACTTAAAACATTTTTATCCGACCAATACGATTGCGACCGCACCGGAAATTCTCTTTTTCTGGGTAGCACGTATGATTATGGCTGGCATTGAATTTATGGGCGATATTCCGTTCGATACGGTCTATTTCCATGGTACCGTGCGTGACGATCAGGGGCGCAAGATGAGCAAGAGTCTTGGCAACTCGATTGACCCGCTCAACATTATCGAAAAATACAGTGCTGACGCGCTGCGCTTTAGTCTGATGATGCTGACGGCGACCGGGCAGGATGTTTATATCAGTGATGAAAAATTCGAGCTGGGCCGTAACTTCTGCACCAAGATATGGAATGCCGCGCGCTTTATGCAGATGAACGCCACCGGCGCGGTGATTAATCCGGATGCGACTGACTTGAGCAAAATGACGCTTAGTCCGGACGATCAGCACCTTCTCGCCAAGCTGGGCGAAGCAATTCGTAATACGGAAGATAATCTGGCCCGGCACCGCTTCAATGATGCCGCGCTGGCGATGTACGATTTTATGTGGCATCACTATTGCGACTGGTATGTCGAATATTCCAAGAGCGTATTCCGTGGCGAAGACGCGCAACGCAAGCAGGAAGTCGAGCAGGTGATGCACTATGTTTTCTCTAGCGCCATCCGCCTGTTGCATCCGTTTATCCCGTTCATTACCGAGGAGCTGTGGCATGGCATGGGTTACAACGGTTCCTGTGAATCCATCCAGACCGCGCCATGGCCGAAGGCTCTTTCGTACGAGGATTTGAGCGCGTTGGGCGTACAGCGCGGCACCGTTGAATATGTGGAAGCCAAGCATGACCTCATTCGCGTGGGTCGCACGTTGCGTACGGATTACAACCTCAC
>CAZTEK010000318.1:0-2200 GCA_964612095.1 uncultured Verrucomicrobiota bacterium | reverse complement strand
AACAAGCTGTTCGCCGGCTTTTACGCGCCATGAGTTCAGCTCCGCAGTTTTTCCAGACATTGGAAACTCTTTGACCAGCCGGTCGCTATCGGTCAGCACGTCCTGCGGACGGTTAAGTGCAAGATAAAGAGGCAGGCTTTCTGTCAGCGCCTGCTGAATCAGCGCGGCCTGCTCCGGCTTTGCGGTATCGGCCAGTAGAGCAACGCGTTGGAACGACGCGAGTTTTTCTGCTGGATCCGTCTGTGCCCGGCCCAGTTCGAGACTGGCACGGTGTATCAACAGATCATCGGTTGCAAAATTCAGGATGTCGCTCAGCGCACGTACGGCCTCTGTGTTCTGTCCCGCGAATGCATAGGCTCGGCCCTGTACCAGTTTGGCTTCAAAGTAGAAGGCGGACTCCGGCCAGCGGGTAAGCAGGATTTCCAGACTTTGGATCGACTGGGCATATTGTCCGGTTTCAAAAAAGGCCTGACCGCGAAAATAGAACACGGACTCCATATATATACTATCGCTCGTTTCGTTGAATCCGGCCAAAGCCGCAAGCGCAGTGTCATAGCGCTTCAATTCTAGTAAAACCGAGCCCTGTGCCAGCCGGGCTTGCGGCGCAAACTCCGATTCAGGAAACGTTTGGAGAAAGCGATCGAGCGCCTGCGCGGCGGCATCCATTTCTCCGAGTTTCGCAAGACAAGTCCCCTGATAGAAAATGCTTTTCCCGAGGAATAACCTGCTCAGCGCGAGCATCTCTTCCGAAACGCCAAAGCTTTCTGCTGCTGCGGTTAATGAATCTTCCAAGGTTTGGAAACTTTCGAGCGCCTTTTTCCAATCATTGGAACTTGCGCCGCTGGCGGCAGTAAAGCGATATGATTCTGCCAGCGCGAACCGGGCGCGCAGCAGCTTTTCCGGGTCTGTTTCGCACTTCACAACCTGCTCAAACCGGATCGCCGCCGTTACATAATTTTCTTTTTCATACGCACACCATGCGAGGCGATTGAGCGCACGCGTGGCATATGAATCAGCGGGATAGTTTTGCAGGAGCCGGTTTAAATAGTCCTCTTCGCCCTTGGCATCACCCGTTTGTTTGCGCAATGCCGAAAGACTGTAGAGAACGCCGGGCGCGCGGGAATGCTTTGGGAAAGAGTCGAAATAACGGTCGTACATCCACCAGGCGAGCTTATTCTTTTTTTCGTCGAGCGCACACTTTCCGGCCGCCAGCAACGCCTCGGCGGCGACATCACGGTCGGCGAGTCGTTCGCCAACGTAGGCGGCGATCGCCTGAGCGCTGTGTGTGTCATTGAGCTGGATGTAGCACAGCATGAGCTCGCGCAAGGCCGTGATGGCTTCATTGCCTTCGGGGTATTTATTCAGTGCATCAAGATATGCCGGAACGGCGACGGCGTACTGTTTTTCAAAAAAATGCCGCCGGGCAACACGGAATCGGCTTTCTTCCATTTTGGCCTGATTCACCCCGAGATCAATTTTAACGGTTTTGCCGCGCTCCTTGAATGCTGCGATCAATATGTGCGCCCGTTCCTGCGCCTTGGGACCCCATTCGCTGTCGCCATATTTAGCGTACACATTATAAAACTGTGTAAGCGCCGCTTCTTTTTTATCGGCGTGTTCATAGCACGTGCCGAGCAGATAGCGGGCGCCGGCCAGCGGGCTAATCAGTGAAACGGGGTGGCCTTGGTTTTCTAAAGCCGTTTCGAGCTGTTTCAGTAATTCAAGTTGCGTTTCAAGCACGGTGGTCGTTTCGTCCCAGTCGCCTTTTAGTTGCATCACTTTAGTCCACGTGACAACGGCCTGACCGAACCAAAGGTCCAGCCCGCCGAGCTGCACCTCTTCGCACAGTTTTCTAGCCCGATCCAAGTCGGCCGGTTTCGGATCTTCGGCGTCGGCGAGCAGGTGCGCCAGTTTGGCCTTCACTGGACGTGCGGCCTTGCTCGTGTCTGGCGGACGCTGCCACATCCGCGAAGCACCCTTTTCAACTTGGGCAATCTCGTTACTGGAACATTTCAAGACCTGTTCATAAATTTTGGCCGCTGCGGCACGATCGTTGCGTTCTTCTAGCAGTTCTCCATAATTGAATGCGGCCTGAATCATTGCGTCGTCTGCTTTGATACCGGAAGAAAAATATTTTTTATAAGCAGACTCCGCCGCCTCAAATTTTCGTGTGCGATATGCGGTATCGGCGAGGAAAAGC
>CAZTEK010000317.1:0-2207 GCA_964612095.1 uncultured Verrucomicrobiota bacterium | reverse complement strand
AGCGTTGGATGTTGGGCGTTCATTTCAGTTTTCAGTTTTCTCCTTTTCAGCTTTCAGCGATTTGTGTTACCATATAGAACAGTTCTGTTATATTGAGCTGCATGAACGAAATCAGATTTCAAACCATTGAGGGGATTCAAAAGCTGGCGGCGGGGGTGATAGCCACCAGCCCAGCCGGTCACAGGCTATGCCTGATTGGCGGATTCAGGTATCGGCTCCTGAGCCATAGCTGCCGGACCTCGCTGGATATCGACTATCACTGGGACGGCAATCTGGATGGCAAGCAGATGGAGATCGTGGATCTGCTGAGAGGCAAGCTGCTCCCCGAGGTCAAGCGGCGTTTCGGTTACGAGGGGACGGTGTCGCCAGCGACCGGTCCGGATGCGGAATCCCCATTCGTTAGGACCGTATTGGCAGCCTTCCACCGCGCGGGCGAGACGCCTGACCGGATTGAACTCCCGGTGGAGGTCACATGCATACCCTGCCTCGACAAGCCCGTGGTGCGCACGGTTTCCGGCGCCGTTTATCTCACGGCCTCGGACGCCGATATGATTGAAAGCAAGGTCATCGCGCTGTTTAACCGATTGTTCCTGGAAGCGCGCGACATTCTCGATCTCTTTCTTTTTCAGGACACCTTCGTTGCGGACTCGGCGAAGCGGCTGCGGACCAAGTTTGATAAAATGAAGATCAGTGCTGCATCGGTGGCCGATCGATGCGAACGACTGTTGAGGAACCGCGCGGTTCATGTGCGCGCCCTTAACGAAATTATCAGCAACCAGGTTGATGCTGCCGTCGCCGCCAACTTGAAGACGGCCGGTGGCGGGGCCCTGATTCTCGACACGGTTGTCACCCTGCTTGCAGACAAGCTGGGAATTCCGAAGGGGGGCGGCTCATGAAAGCCAGGGACTGGCAGAAATACCTAGAAGAACAGCATCGTCTGCATGGCAAGTCTCTGTTCACGGTGACGGAACTTGCCAATGTGGCCCATGCGTCGCGGAGCGCCCTGAACGTGGAGCTGACCCGTCTGCGGAGGCAGGGATTGATAGCCCGATATGCCCACGGGCAATACGGTTTGCCGGACGTGATCACGCCCGCCGTGTTGCTGCCTGCGATGGACGCTCATGCCTACATGACAGGAACCTATGCGCTGCATGTGCATAATCTGATCACGCAGGCACCGACGCGCATCACCTGTTTTACCGACCGGCGAAGCCCCCGGGCTCAGGAACGAAGCACCCCGGTAGGCCGGTTTGCCTTCATCTGTGTGCGCAGCCGCGTTTATGCTCCTCCGCGCAGCGGCGTTATAGCCTCTCCCGCCCAGGCTCTGTGCGACTTCGTCTACATGATGCGACGGCAGGGAATCTCCATCGAAGGGTTGGTCACATTTCGTAATCTGACGGGAATCTCCCTAGCGGAGATCGACACAATCCTGGTGCGCTACCCCATGACGGTGCAACGGCACGTGAGGGCACTTGCGGATCGCTTTCACTGAAGAGAAAAGCTGAAAAGCTGAAAAAAGGGAGGAAGGGGAGGGGCTGTAAGAGAGAAAGGGAAAGGCGGACTCGATCCTGACGCGAAAGAACATGCGGTTTGAGGCCAGTGCGGCGGACGAGGCGCAAGGATAGTGCAACCGATGGTTTTCTGACTCGCTCTTCGTCTTCAACGGGCTGCGCGATAATGGGCGGTCGGGGACTGGAGAGAAGACTGGTCCCTTGCTAGGTTTGTGGGGGGATTTTTCATTGAAGGGGAAGCGGGGCCATGCTCAAGCCGCCGAACTGGAAGAGCCGACAAAGTACTCTGCCATACCGGCTGCTCCTATCCATGCCGCGCCACACTTCGTCGCTTTCTTCGTCCCACGCGTTGTCGTCTACGCTTCGTCGCAAGACTTTGTCAAGACTGCTCTCGGCCAGTCCTATCTCAAAACAAAAGGGGCTTTCATGCCCGTGCTATACCCGATACCCGGCTTCTCAACCCATCCCGATCACATCTGGCCCCATACAATTTCCCCCACACAAACCCGGAATCGCCTATTATTTGCATGTCCCCAGTTTATTCTATTTCACAAGATTCTGAAAATCTGTGATACTCTTTTCCTGTCCCCGGTTTTTCGTCCCCGGTTTTTGTCCCTGGTTTTTCCGGGGATATGGCCTTCAGAATCGCGTCGAGAGCGCGCACGGATGGAAAAGGGTGAAAGCGTGAAGATCAAA
>CAZTEK010000316.1:0-2221 GCA_964612095.1 uncultured Verrucomicrobiota bacterium | reverse complement strand
TTGAAGCCGCATCGGTGATGTTGTTGATTTTCATGATTTCCTGCTGTGAACTGCCATATTGGCGAGCCACATCATCCAGCGTTTCGCCCGGATAAAGCACGTGTTCGTAAACCGGAGCGCTGGCAGCCGCGGCTACCGGAGCGGCTGCAGAAGGAACGGCTGGGGCTTTAACTGCTGGTGCTGCACCAGCGGCTGGCGCGGCAACAGGAGTTGCGTCAGCAAGAGGAGCGGGTGCTGGCATTGCAGGCGCTACAGTAGCATCTTTCGTTACGCCAGCAACCTTAGCAGGTGCAGGATTCGCCGCTTTGGCAGGAATCGGTTTGGCTACAGCGGCGGCCTTAACTGCACCTTTTTTCGGGATGGTTAGACTCTTGCCGACGACCAAACTATCGCTGGTCAAGCTGTTCGCCACTTTAATTTCGGTAACGGTCAATCCGCTGCGCTTAGCGATCGATGAAAGCATGTCTCCTTTTTGAATGACATATGAACTGCCTTGTTTAATGGATCCGGCGACCGGTCGGCTGGAAACCTGAGCCGTGTGTTTCTTGGACGCAGAGGCAACGGTAGCGGTCATTGATTCAGGAATACGAAGTTCTTGTCCCGTCTTCAGCTGGTTAGGATTCGAAAGATTATTATACTCAGCCAGATGCTTCCAAGATGTGCCGTGTGAGGAAGCTATTGATGAAAGCGTGTCGCCTTTCTGGACGCTATACACTTTGGGTCCAGACGCCGTGACCGCAGAAGGAATAACCGGAAGTGTGCTGCCGCCAGCAATATCATCAGCTGGAAGAACCACTGGCTGATCCGGAGAAACTCCGCCGACCTTAGCCGTTTTGCAACCTTGCACTAAAGAAAACCCAGTCAATGCCACCATGTGCATCACCAAAACTAGCAACCCTGAAACCTTCGCTTTCATAATTAACTCCTTCTCTACTAACCCTGCCCTTTTCATATACTTCTTTCCTTACCTCTCAGCCCGCAAACGGCAGCGGCGAAACAATCGCCGCGCTCATTAAAATCGCGAAACTGATCAAAACTAGTACAAGCAGGCGAAAGAAGAACGGTATCACCCGATGTCGCCTGTTGTCGTGCGGCCTCAACAGCCTTCTCCAATGTCCCACAGGAAATACACCGAACAGCGTCGCTCCACGCAGCCTGCATCATACCCGATGCTTCCCCGATAAGATATAGATGAGAAACCCGCTGCGCCAGTAAATCTTTTGCCAAACTGAAATCACTCTCCTTGGCTCGTCCACCAGCAATTAAATGAACTTTTCCGGAACACATTTTGACCGCCGCACACATCGCCGCAATGTTTGTAGCCTTAGAATCATCCACATATTTTACTCCATCAATCTCCGCCACCAGCGCCGTGCGGTGCGGTAGCGGCTCAAAAACCCGCGCCGAGGCCTCTACCGCCGATGGAGAAACGCCACAGGTTACACACACCGCGGCTACCGCTGCACCCGCTACCCCGAGAATTTCATTGGAAAAATGGGTTCCGTTCAGGTCGATCTGACCAACACACCCATCTTGATAACGAAAATCAGCCCCCTCCTCCGTACCAAAGGTCTTCCAAACATTGGATCCTTTTCTTCCGATGTTTGAAAACAGGTCGCAAGGAACAACCGCTGTATCCGTTGATAGCATATTTTCAAATAGACGAAGTTTCAGATCACGGTAATCTCTCATGTTCCCGTGTCGGTCGAGATGGTTTGGTAACACGTTGAGTAGCAAACCGATATCCGGACGGAACTCCTGCACCGTTTCAAGTTGAAACGAACTGACTTCAATCACCAGCCAATTCGGCACTTCGGGAAGCATCACCGCGCCGCAAACGGGAAAACCGTAGTTTCCACATGGAACGGCCAACTGCCCGACCTGCGCCAACGCGTCGACGATCCACTTTACGACCGTACTTTTACCATTCGAACCGGTCACAGCAATCACTGGACAATGACGACGAGACCAGCCCAGTTCTAGCTCAGAAAGCAACGGGATCCCACGTTTGATCAAATCGATTATCCATGGATGTTTCAGAGAAAATCCAGGACTGATAATGGCGACATCGGGATCGAAATGGATGTCTTCATAACGATAGTCTGGCGTACTTTCCTGACAAATACTAAAACCAGTACAACCTTCGGAACGCAATAAAGCCTCTGCGGCGCGTCCGCTACGCCCGCACCCGACTATCAAAGCAGTTTTGTATTTATGCATG
>CAZTEK010000315.1:0-2231 GCA_964612095.1 uncultured Verrucomicrobiota bacterium | reverse complement strand
GACATCTCCGGATAAAGTCGGTTGTACTGCGTATGATTGCGGTCAGCATCCGGACGGTTCAGCATCCATTCAAGATAAGGAACCACTTTCAGGTTGCGCGCTCTGCCGCTGAGATCTTCCAGTTCAATGTTCCAAACTTCCACCGCATCATTACGGCTCGGCAGCCGAATTATAACCGTCGTACACACCTCGTTTGAAATATTGACCACTTTGATTCGGTCACTGTCACACTCATAGGCGGACGGCGTAAAAAGTTCTGTCGGGAAATTTCCAAGCACCGGCCACGCCTTATTGGCCGCGCCGTTTTCGCCAACCTCAACTACAAAGAGAATACGACCAGACGGGTCGATTTTTTCAAACGCGCAACGGCTGATGCCAAATCCGTTGGCGGTCAGGAAGGAGTTAATCTCTCCGCTCTTTTTCAGCTCCACTTCGTATTTATTATTGATCAAACCGAAAGTCTGCTCGGTCTGCTCTGCATACCGCTCGCGGTTTTTACGGCGCAAGGTGAAAAGTAGCGTTACGACGATGGCCGCCACGACAGCGACAACGGTCAGGGAAACCCAGCCGGGAGCCGCACCGGCCTGCCGCGCCTGAATGGCGGCACCGGCACTGAAAACCTGCGCCCACTGTTCACCCTTCGGCAGATAAAACGGAATGAGCAACGGGGCCCAGGTGGTGAAGCGTTTAACGCCTTCCGGAATAAAACGGGCCGTGGCTTCCGGGCCGACAAATGTGGCGCAGCGTTCGTCGAGACGATCCACCCCAAGGAAAGAAAGATTAACCAGCGTTGCGACGCGCAGTCCCATGTGGTCGATCCAGATCAACACCTGAAACCAAGCATACCCGATAATCCAGCTGAATACCGTCAGACTCCACGCGGTAAACCCAGCTGCATTAAGCGTCAAACTATTGAATAGCGCAAAGAAGGTGCGGATAAGCCCGTCCTGATTATACCAAGTCGCATCAGCCATCGGCCGCAAGAAGGTGAAAATCAGCGGAGCCATCCAGAGCCCCCAGCGCAGAACATAAACGGTGCCGTCCGCCAGCTCCGTCACACCGGCGCGGGTCGCAATGCGTTTGATCGAAGAAGCATCGCGATTCAGCAACGCGGAAAGAAACGCTTTATTAATCGCGAACAACGGCGCGGCAATTCCCCAGCCGATCACGCCCATCAAGGCTTCATTAAAAAGGATTTTTGCACCACCGGAGGCCGGCAAAAGTTTGATGTGACCCCAGCGGCTGATCATCGCCGTAAACTCGTTCGGTGCCGTAGTACGCAGTTGCTGACAGCGCGTTACGATCTCTGCCGGATTCAGACCAAAGCTGTTATAAAGTTCGAACTTGGTTCCAATGATTGGAAGTTGCGCCGCATCAAGATAAAAACCGATGCCCGCACCGATGAAAGCACCCAGTCCGCCCTCAACCAAATAGTAACGCCAGGATTTTACACCGCCGGTTCCCCGCCAGCCGAACAGCAGGTCGCGAACGATGCTCACGCCGCCGAAAGTCGCCGCACCCGCCGCAAATCCAAACCCAATACGTTGCGCCGTCGGCAGGCTGGCAAAATCCATACTGAGTCCGGTGGCAAATACATGACCAAGAACCAGCCCGCGCAGATAAAGAATCGGATCTTTATAGGCACAGGCGGCGCGGCCAAAAAACGACTGACTCCCGTCAAATGTTTCAATGATGGTTTTGAACAGCGGGAAAAAAGCAACGCCTGCCAGCGTTAGAAATATTACCGGCGACCCGCTGTAGGCCGACTGTATCCACGACGCATTAACCAGCGCATGAATAGCCTGTAGCAGCCCCATCAGAACACCGCTGAACACCATCCCTTTTTTCAGGCCGCGAATGGCATCGTCCTGCGTCACCGTGCCGGACGGTGCGCTACCGTGCATGGCGCCGAGCACCATGCCGGTGAACAGATAAACAATCGCCCAGAGCGGTCCCTGCGAAAGCATCGTGGCCATGACGGCGACGAACGGGCGAAATGCCGCCGGGAGAGCGGCCGCCGCCGCACCGGATCCGAGATCGGCGATATACGGCGCGGCGGTCACCAGTGCAGAGAGGACAAAAATCGCACGATGAACTTTCAACGAAAGCAGCAGCTTCTCGCGGTTAATCAGCGAGGCGGCTTGGGCGACAAATTCACCGGCGATGAAAATCAACAGCGCCTGTATCAGGACGTTATGAAACGACTGCAACGACAGCAATAATCCGAAAAC
>CAZTEK010000314.1:0-2242 GCA_964612095.1 uncultured Verrucomicrobiota bacterium | reverse complement strand
CGATCGGCACCCGCGTTCGCGGTAAGGTCGTCAGCCTGGCTCCGTATGGTGCGTTCGTTGAAGTCGAAGAAGGCGTGGAAGGTCTCGTTCACGTTTCCGAAATTTCATGGACCAAACGCATTCAACGTGCTTCCGATGTCCTCAAAGTTGGCGACGAAGTCGACGCGGTTGTTCTTTCGATCAACACCGACGACAAGAAGATCTCGCTGGGCATGCGCCAAACTGAGGAAAATCCATGGGAAGTCGCTGCACATAAATACCCGATCGGCTCACTGGTCAAGGGCAAGGTTCGTAACTTCACCTCCTACGGTGCCTTTGTTGAAATTGAAGAGGGCGTAGACGGTATGATTCACGTCTCTGATATGTCGTGGACGCGGAAAATCAATCACCCTTCAGAAGTTCTCAAGAAGGGCGAGGAAGTTGAAACCGTTGTACTGGAAATTGATTCCGTCAATCAGCGTATTTCATTAGGTCTCAAGCAGGCGCAGGAAGATCCTTGGGCCCGCATCACGGACACCTACAAAGAAGGCCAGAAGATCACTGGAAAAGTCACAAAACTCACCAACTTCGGAGCCTTTATTGAGCTCGAAGACGGTATCGATGGATTGGTGCACATCAGTCAGATCAGTGACGCACACATCGAAAAAGTTAAAGATGTGCTCAATATAGGCGACCAGATCGAAGCTCGTATTGTCAAAATCGACCCAGTTGAGCATCGTATCGGCCTTAGCATCAAAGCCGCTAAGATTGCAGACGAAGACTTCGAGATCAGCGATGATCTGTTAACCGGCTTGCGTCCGGGTGAAGAACTCGTTGACCTTTCTTCAGCGTTTGACGGTTTGTTGACCGGCAATGAAGAATGGCATCCTGGCGAAAAGTCCTAAACAGAAAATGCTGTTTGGCAAAGCCCGTCCCTGATTTTCGGGGCGGGCTTTTTATTTTGCTGGCAGCATTCTTTTATAAACCCGCAGGTTGTAAACCCTGACGGGTTTTTTTATGCTCCGTCCACTTATGAATATAGATGAACAGCTTAATCAACTCACGGCCCGCCATGTGGATTTATTTTCCGCTGCGGAACTGAAACGCAAACTTGAAGCCGCTCAAAAGGAAAAGCGCGGACTGCGCATTAAGTATGGTGCCGATCCGTCTGCTCCGGACATCCACCTCGGCCATGTCGTCGGACTGAATAAGCTGCGCGAATTTCAGGATGCGGGGCATACGGTCGTTTTCATCATCGGTGACTTTACCGGCATGATTGGCGATCCGTCCGGAAAATCGGCCACCCGCCCGGCGCTTTCGCGCGAGCAGGTAGCGGCTAATGCCGAGAGTTACAAACAGCAGGTTTTTAAAATCCTCGATCCAGCGAAAACCGAAGTACGTTTCAACTCTGAATGGCTCGGCGGCATGAAATTTGAAGATGTCATCCGCCTTTCCGCGCACGTCACCGTCGCCCAGTTGCTGGCGCGCGACGATTTCTCCAAGCGCTATGCGGATAACCGCCCGATCTCTCTCGTCGAGTTTCTGTACCCGCTGGTGCAGGCCTATGACTCCGTCATGGTCAAAGCCGATGTTGAACTCGGCGGAACCGACCAGCTCTTCAATCTGCTGCTTGGCCGCGAACTGCAGAAAGTTTATGGGCAGGAGCCGCAGGTCGTGATGACGCTTCCGCTGATCGAAGGACTCGATGGTGTGCAGAAAATGAGCAAGAGCCTCGGCAACTATGTCGGTGTCAATGAATCCGCCAAAGAAATGTTTGGCAAGCTGATGAGCGTCAGCGACGAACTGATGTGGAAATATTTCCTGCACATCCTTTGCCGAAATCCGGCGGAAATCAAAACTATGCAGGCCAAAGTGGTTTCTGGCGAACTGCATCCGCGCGCCGTCAAAGACGAACTCGGACGCTGTGTTGTTGATCGTTTTTGCGGCGCAGGCGAAGGACAGAAAGCCTCCGATGAATTTGCCCGCATCTTTTCGCAGAACGAACTGCCGGATGACATGCCGGACATTAAACTGACGGCTGAAATTGGAATCATAGATCTCGTCGTCAAAGCCGGCTTTGCGCCGTCCAACAGCGAAGCCCGCCGCCTCATTCAGCAGGGCGGGGTGCGCATCAACGACGAACAGATTTCCGACGTTAAAGCCGTTATTGCGCCGGTCGACGGAATGATTCTCAAAGTCGGCAAACGTAAATTCGCCCGCATCGTTTGCTGAACTGTGGACGTTACAAACAATCGAAAACCCG
>CAZTEK010000313.1:0-2280 GCA_964612095.1 uncultured Verrucomicrobiota bacterium | reverse complement strand
CATCCGCTTTTCCGCGACTTTGTCGCCGCCGCCATCCAGAACAGTTTATGAAACGCTTTGCCGCCACCGTACGAGACTTGACCGCTCCGGCAAATACATCCGACCCACTTATTTTACGCCGCAGAACGCAACGCCTGTCCATATGGGAAGGATCCCTGTGGGCTGTGCTCTGGGGATTCGGGGAAACTTACATCGCCCCGTTTGCTCTGTTTCTGGGGGCTGGTAATCTCGCGATGGCATTTGTCGGCACCGGACCGGTTCTGATTGCCGCACTGGCCCAGCTCACCGGAGCCACACTACTCGACCGAATAGGACGGCGTATGCCCATCATTCTGATAGGATTTACAGTGCAGGCAGCCGCCTACATCCCTCTTTTCATCCTACCTGTTCTACTGCCGTCAGGCGGTATCTCCGCTTTGTTAATCACCGTAACCGTTCTGTTTTTCTTTTCCGGATTAGCAGTTCCTTCTTGGATGAGCCTGATGGGCGATGTGGTTGATCAAACAGACCGAGGCCATTATTTTTCAAACCGGACTCGCGTCGTCATGTATACCATGCTCACCGCTATGCTGCTGGCTGGGGTCATTGTCAGTTTATGGAAAAACTCAGGACACACCGTTATCGGCTTCGGCTTTTTATTCGGCACCGCCTGCCTGAGCCGGTTTATTAGTATATTCTTTATGCGACGGCATTATGACACGCCATTGCAAAACGACACGAACAAGTCCTATTTTTCATTTTTTGATTTCGTAAAAGCCACGCCCAGATCCAATTTTGCAAAATTTACTTTTACTGTTGCACTCATGAACGGGACAACGCAGATCGCCTCGCCTTTTTTTGCCGTGTACATGCTTCGAGACCTGCACTGGTCATACCTCCAGTTTACGGTCAACATGGTGGCGTTCCTGCTGTCGCAAACGCTCTTCGTGCGATGGTGGGGTGCCCTCAGCGACCGGCACGGCAACCGGGCCGTATTGAAGGCCACCAGCTGCCTGCTCCCCACACTGCCCCTTTTCTGGATTTTCTCGGAAAATTATTCCGTACTACTTTTCGCGCAAGTGATTTCGGGCATAACCTGGTCCGGTTTTAACTTAGCTGCCTCAAACTTTATCTACGATGCCGTCACCCCGGCGAAGCGGGCCCGCGCATTCAGCTACTACAATGTAATCAACGGCCTTTTTTCCGTGGCTGGCGCGATGTTGATCGGCGCATTTATCGCCGAACAGGTCCCCGCAAAATTCACGCTGTGGACAGTCCAAATCAGCATGATCTCATCTCTGCCCGCCGTATTCTTAATCTCCAGTATTGCGCGGGCAATCGCCGCTGCTGTCATGTTACCGCAATTCCGCGAAGTCCGCGTGGCGGAACCCATCTCCACCATGCGCATTCTCTGGCGGCTGGGTGTTGGTCAACCGCTTTTCGGACAGGCGGGTGAATTTATCAAACGCTATTCACCATCAAATAACCCAGACGAAGAATAACGTCGATTTATCCTTTAGATGTCCGGTCTTGATTCAGAATGTTCAGCACTTTATAGATCCGAACAGCCGGTTTCCGAAGGCGGACAAGCACCCGTTCGCGCAACGGCTTGAACAACGTCAGAGGAAAGAAAAACAGGTAACACGACAAGCTGCCAGCCATGATGTCGGAAAACCAATGCCCTCCCCCGACCAAACGAGGCAATGAGAAAACAACCATACCGGCGGCAGCAACCACACCATACCATGAGCGTAAACGGTAAATAATATAGGAGCCGATAAACAACAACACCGTAGCATGATCGCCGGGAAAACTGTTGTTTGATGCGACTTTAACTTTCCAGGTAATACGTTCCTTCAAGTCTGAAAGCACAACCGCCTGCCGCCGCAATTCATCTATTTTCCCCGGAGACATACGGTGGAACTGAATGCTCAGCTCAGAAATACCCGAAACAAGCAGCAGCGCGATCGTCATGTAGAGACCGAATTGAACAAGCGAAATACGTTCTTCCTCCCGGGGATTCCGAAGATAATAGATTACAAAAAGAAGAACCATCCAGAACAAGGCCGCTAGATCAAACGCCCGGTGATTGGCAATACCCCATACCGTTTGCATCGTAGCGCTATTTCTCATAGTCCCGTTAAGCGCAAGAAACACGTTGCTATCCACGGTCTTCCACAAAGAATCCTGTTGAGTATAGCGAAGAAACCACACGCCGTCTTCGTCATGATAACTTTCCTGACACCGCAGCCAGCTGGAAAAAATGGTAACGGCCAAGCCCATGAATAGGAAAACCAACAG
>CAZTEK010000312.1:0-2286 GCA_964612095.1 uncultured Verrucomicrobiota bacterium | reverse complement strand
CCTTAAAACTGCTCACCGAGATGGCTCCCGGCGGCGGCTATATCATTTCTCCGGCGCATTCCATCTCCGGCGATGTGCCAATTAAAAATATCGAGGCGTTTCTGGCTACAGTTAAAACGCAATGAAGGCCTCGCCAGAACAGCGGCGCAAACAATTTATGACCGGATACCTGCTAATCCCGAAAACCTAAGTTGGAACGGGGTTTTGTCGTAAAATCCTACCTGAATCGACGGCAAAAGGTCCGGCACGATCTAGCTTCGGCAAACCACCTGCCATAATGTCAATTTCAGGATATTTGCAGACCATTATCCCACCTCAATTATTCACTTCGACAAACATCAAAATCTTTTTATTCCGCACGACAGAGTAGCCCTTTGAGATAGGCTCCTTCAGGAAAGTTCAGGGCAATCGGATGATCCGGAGACTGATTAAGTACCGCCAGAATCTGTGCGTTACGTCCGGCGTCGAGCGCGGAGTCGGCGACAATCTTCTGAAACAACGGCATCTCCATCAGTCCGGAACAGGAAAACGTAAAAAGCAATCCGCCGGGGCGCAGGAGCTTAAACGCCAGCAGATTGATGTCTTTATAGCCGCGCGCACCGCCATCGAGCTGACTACGCGATTCAATAAACTTCGGCGGATCGAGCACGATCAAGTCAAAGTTCCGCCGCGAGTCGCGGAAGCGGCGCAGCTCCTTAAAGACGTCACCGCACATATATTCAGAGGCCGCCGGATCGAGTCCGTTCAGCCCGGCGTTCTGCCGCGCAATTTCGAGCGCGGGTTCCGAACTGTCCATTTGCAGAACATGCTTCGCACCGCCAAGCAACGCGGCGACGCCGAAGCCGCCGGTGTAGGAAAAACAATTAAGCACGTCACGGCCTTCCGCCCATTGGCGCACCGCCAAGCGGCTGTCGCGCTGATCGAGGTAGTAACCGGTCTTGTGCCCACCCTTAATATCCACCAGCAGGCGCATGCCGTTTTCTTCGATTTCAACATGTTCCGGCGGCTCCGTGCCAGCCAGTACGCCGCAACGCGACGGCAGGCCTTCCTTTTCGCGCACAGAAACATCGGATCGCTCATAGATGGAAAGTCCGGGGAAAAGTTCCTGTAACAGTTCGACAATGGTGTTTTTCCAATATTCGGAACCGGCAGAAAGAAACTGGCAGACAATCCAGTCTGCATAACGGTCGATGATCAGACCGGGCAATCCGTCGGACTCGGCGGCAACCAGCCGGAGCGCATTGGAATTAATCTTCCCGCGAGCGGCGATTGCGTTTTTTAGCTTCGAACGAAAAAAATCGTCATCTATAACCGTCTCCTGATTAAAACTCCAGACACGCAGAGCGATCTGCGACTGCGGCGACCACGCCGCCTGCGCCAGCGGTTTACGATCGAATGAACAAACCATCACGGTTTCGCCGACACCCGGCACGCCTTCGACGCGCTCAATGGCACCGGAAAAAATCCACGGATGCCGCTGAAGCAGGTTTTTTTCGCGCCCTTTTTTTAGAATAACAGAATTCATGCCCGCGTTCTTAAACATAGAGAGAGCTCAAGTCGACCTTAAACCGAGGGCAAACTAACTTCTTCCAGACGTGCTTTAACTATACGAAGACGATCCAAAAGCACCTCTCGGTTTCCTGCCTTTCGATTTATGAACATCGGACTCGGGTGCGGGCATTTCTCAACGATCAATAAAGGCCGGATTTTTCGAAGGTAACCCTCCGCCTTTTGAGCCTTCCGGCCAACCAAAACGATCTCTCGGAGTCGGGGCAAAAGGTTGAGCAAATTCTCTAAGGAATTAATTCCAGAGGATACATCAGAAGTATTTGCGGGCCGAATTTTTTCTCCTGTGCCGACATACCAAGGAACAATATTCCAGAGAATGGAACTTTTTCTAGGAACACCCGCCTCGGTCAACAATTCGAAGAAATTCTTTGCAGTTTCATCAGGGTTGTTGCGGGAAATAAAGCATGAATTACGTGCCTTTGGCCCGGGCGCCTCGAGCAAAAACAAAATCTCTGCATTTGTTCCTCCATCCCATGGATCAAAGAATGGAATTGATGCATTAGAACCGATATCGACCCTCAACCTTCGTACAAACTCGGTGAGCGGTGCGATGTGCGACTGCTCAATTTCCTCCAGCCGCGAGGCGAGAGCCTCGAGCTGACCAAGCAACTTCGGTTGATCCGTGTACATTCGATTTTTCCAATCTTTGGAAAAAATATCGACGGGTTTTCGATTGTTTGTAACGTCCACAGTTCAGCAAACGATGCGGGCGAATTT
>CAZTEK010000311.1:0-2286 GCA_964612095.1 uncultured Verrucomicrobiota bacterium | reverse complement strand
TGCCCGCCAGCTTCGCCGCCCTCACCGGTCAGAACCTGCCGGACAACGCCTTCCTCGACAGCCTGAACCTTCTGGACGCCCTGCTCGGCAAACCCGGCGCCAAGGGGCGCGGGGAATTGCTGCAGCAAACCGGCGGGGGGAGCGACTCCATTGGAAACAGATTGACCTCCTATGGCTTGCGTATGGGTGATTGGAAGCTGGTAAAAGAGAGGTCATCACCCCTGAATACCCCGATAATGACCTACAAAGAAGGGTTGTTCGACCTGTCGAAGGATCCCGGCGAAAAAACCAACCTCGCGGCCCAATATCCCGAACAGATGAAACGGTTGCAAGACCGGCTGGAGGCAATCCTGGCCAGTAAAGAAACGCGGCTTTCCCGCTGAACGGTCCGAATTCAAAAACCAATTTTGGAAGAGAGGATAAAAATGAAAAATAATGACGTAAAGCAGCTGGCCTGTGCCGGAGCATTTTTGGGCATGACGGGAATCGGATTCGTAGCAGCCGAGGGCACAGGCGCGCCGGTCGCGGAGAAGAAAACGGATGCGGGATATAATGTTCTATTGATCCTGGCCGACGATCTGGGCGCGACCGACCTGGGTGCCACCGGCAGCACATTTTACGAGACGCCGCATATCGACAGCATTGCGGAAACCGGGATGATCTTCACTCAGGGCTATGCCGCCGCTCCGGTCTGTAGTCCATCGCGCGCGAGTCTCCTTACCGGCAAGAGCACCCCGCGCCATGGCATCACCGAATGGATCGGAGGGGCACCCATGGGCAACAGGCCGATCGTCAATAAATTGCTGCCTCAGGAGTATGTGACGGCGCTGAAGCCCGAAGAGCTCACCCTTGCGGAAGCGCTGAAGGCAGCGGGTTATGTGACGTTTATCGCGGGTAAATGGCACCTGGGCAATAGCCCGGCGCAATGGCCCGAGCATCACGGCTTCGACATCAACAAAGGCGGCTACGGACAGGGGCAGCCCGGTAACTTTTACGCGCCTTATATAAATCCCCGGCTCAAGGACGGACCAAACGGCGAAGCGCTGAACCTGCGACTCGGACGTGAAACGGCGAACTTTATCGAACAGCATAAGGATCGCAGATTCTTCGCTTACCTCTCCCTCTATGCCGTTCATACTCCGATTCAGACAACGCGCGAGAAGTGGAGCCATTACCGGGAAAAGGCGCTTGGACTGGGACCCGCTGATCGCGAACGGTATGCCGACGACCAGGGCTTTCTGGTGCGCACCGTGCAGGATCACCCGGTTTATGCCGGTCTGGTCGCGGAGATGGACGACTCGGTTGGCATCGTACTCGATAAGCTCAAGGAGCTCGGGCTCGACAAGAACACGGTCGTGATTTTCACTTCCGACAATGGGGGCGTGTCGATTGCGCGAGGCTACTCCTATACCTCCGCTCTTCCTTTGCGTGGCGGCAAGGGCCAGGATTTCGAGGGCGGTGTTCGCGAACCGTTTATCGTCAGGGTTCCGGGAATGACCACTCCGGCCAGGGCTTGCGCCGTCCCCGTGATCGGCACCGACCTCTATCCGACGATCCTGGAACTGGCCGGACTGCCGCTCAATCCGGAGCAACATGTTGACGGGGTCAGCCTGGTGCCGCTGCTGCAGGGTGGCCAACTCGAAGCCCGGGATCTCTTCTGGCACTATCCCCATTATGCGCCTCATGGCAGAGGCCCTTCCTCCTGGATGCGTTCGGGCGACTGGAAGCTGATTCATTACTGGGAGGATGGCCGCGATGCGCTCTATAACCTTTCTGAGGACCCGGGTGAACGGACTGACTTGTCATCGTTAAAGCCTGAGCAGGTCAGAGCGTTGCGCGCGCGGCTCGATCGGTGGGTTCAGGAGACCGGGGCGAAAATCCCGCAGCGTAATCCGAACTACGATCCAGGCAAAGTGGACGATCCCCTCAGGAGCTACGCGATACGTAAAGCCAATATGGAGAAGCACGATCACCAATTCTTTGAGCCTGACTGGGCTCCCGAGCCGCGGGAGGGGTGGGGCCCCTGGTGGGGCAGCGAAAGAAACGACGAACAAAAGAAGCACGGAGATCGTTTGAACGTGGAGGTGCCCGTCCGGTATTAGCGTCGAAAACACGGCCACGCCATTATCTTTTTTAATCAATCCTTAATCCAAGGACAAAGCATGCAAAAATCATTGATCGCCTTACTGTTCGGAATCAGTGTTCTTTCAGCCGTCACGGTCGATTCGGCCGCCGCCGCTGAACGGCTCGAACCAGTGCTTTATCAGAAATCCGATTCCTGGCAAG
>CAZTEK010000310.1:0-2287 GCA_964612095.1 uncultured Verrucomicrobiota bacterium | reverse complement strand
TGGACTGACTACATCGCTCGATTGACTGATGCTTGGAAATGATGCCGGGTCGGCGTAGTCTGCACGTTGATGAAATTACCTTTTCAGCTTGTTTCAGATTATCAGCCGACCGGCGACCAGCCGGATGCGATTGATGCGCTCTGTCGTGGATTGGAGGCGGGAAGCCGATTCCAATGTCTGGAAGGGGTGACCGGCTCAGGTAAGACCTTTACCGTAGCCAACGTCATTGCGCGGCAGAACCGGCCTGCGCTGGTTATTTCGCACAACAAGACGCTGGCGGCGCAGCTCTACGCCGAGCTGAAAAGTTTTTTTCCGCATAACGCGGTCGAGTTTTTCATCAGCTATTATGACTACTACCAGCCCGAGGCGTATCTTCCGCAGACCGACACATTCATCGAGAAGGATGCCTCGATCAATAAAGAGATTGAGCGGCTCCGGTTGGCGGCGACCGATAGTCTGCTTAGTCGTGATGATGTGATTATTGTCGCGTCGGTCTCCTGCATTTACGGCCTCGGTTCGCCGGAAGATTATCGCGACATGGTGTTTTCGGCACACGTTGGCGACCAGTGCGCTCGCGACGAGGTGCTGAAAAAGCTGGTCGCCATTCAGTACGAGCGCAATGACTACGAGCAGGTGCCCGGCACGTTCCGTGTGCGCGGCGACACGGTGGATATTTTTCCGTCCTACGCACAACACGGCATTCGTATCGCCTTTTTCGGCAGCGAAATCGAAAGCATCCGCCGGATTGATCCGCTGACTGCCGCTACTGAAGAAGAACTAGAGCGAATCACCATTTCGCCGGCCAAACATTTCGTGATGGCGGTGGAAAAAATCGAACCGGCGCTGGTGCGGATTAGGGCCGAGCTCGAAGAGCGGGTGAAGTGGTTTGAAGATCACGACAAGCTGATTGAGGCGCAGCGCATCCGGATGCGTACGATGTATGATATCGAAATGTTCAAGGAAATCGGCTATTGCGGCGGTATTGAAAACTATTCTCGCCATCTCGGTGGCCGTGCGGCGGGCGACCGGCCCGCCTGTTTGATTGATTATTTCCCGAAGGATTTTCTGACGATCATTGACGAGTCGCATGTGAGTCTGCCGCAAATTCGCGGTATGTCGAACGGCGACCGTGCCCGTAAGACGACGCTGGTCGAACATGGTTTCCGCCTGCCGTCGGCGCTTGATAACCGTCCGCTCGAATTTAGCGAATTTCTGAACATCACGGGTCCGATTCTTTTTACTACGGCCACACCGGGGCCGTTTGAATTGGAGCATAGCGGTAAAACGGTTGAACAGGTGATTCGTCCAACCGGCATTATCGATCCGCCGGTCGAGGTTCGTCCGCTCAAGGGGCAGATCGACGATGTGATGGAGGAAATCCGGTCCCGCGCTGAACGCGGCGAGCGAACTTTGGTGACAACGCTGACTAAGCGAACGTCCGAAGATTTGACCGACTATCTGAAAAAAGTCGGACTGCGCGTCGAGTATCTGCACTCTGAAGTTGATGCCATTGAGCGCGTCGAAATTTTGCGCGGACTGCGCAAGGCGGAGTTCGATTGCTTGATCGGTATCAACCTGCTGCGCGAAGGACTCGATCTGCCGGAAGTTTCGCTGGTGGCGATTTTGGATGCCGACAAAGAAGGGTTCTTGCGCTCGGAAACCGCGCTGATTCAAACGGCTGGCCGCGCCGCCCGCCACACGGACGGTAAGGTAATCATGTATGCCGACCGCATAACCGGCTCGATGCGCCGGATGATGGATATCACCGACCGGCGCCGAGAAAAACAGACCGCCTACAACACGAAATATGGCATCACGCCCCAGTCGATTCAGAAAGAAATTCAGGAAAGCCTTGGCCATCTCAAGAAGGATGCGGAGGAACTGGAAGAAAGCATCGTGCGCGAAACCGGCGAAGACTATGACATCAACCAGACGATCCGCGAAATCGAACAGGAAATGATTGAAGCCTCCGGAAAACTTGAATTTGAGCGCGCCGCGATTCTCCGTGATCAGCTCTATGAACTGAAAGCTTCTATGGAACCGCCCAAACCGGCTCAATCGGGAAAAGTGCTATATGCTGGGCGAAAGATGAGGAAGAAACGGAATACGTAGGCGGTACTCCCTGACAAGGCAGTAAATCCCGTTGCACATCGTTTGGGGAAAAACACAACCTGCTAGAGACGGCTTGCTCACGTCATCTGCATGGTCACACAGTGGAGTGAGCCGCGTTGCAGAATTAACACGGAACAGTCTATACCGATGATTTCGCGGTCAGGGAATGCCTTTT
>CAZTEK010000309.1:0-2295 GCA_964612095.1 uncultured Verrucomicrobiota bacterium | reverse complement strand
TCACCGGAATCCCGCTGCAGATACTTGACGTAGCCGTCGATCAATTCGATCTGGTTGACGGCCATACGCCGTGCGATGCGCCGGTCGATGGTGTTTGGCTTGTAATGGGAAAAGTCGTGGCCGGTCTGGGCGCGCAGCAGGATGAAGATTTTCCTCATCGCGGTTTCGGGCAGGTGTTCCGTGGCAGAAATCCTCTGGTAGGCTTTGCCGAAGGCATGAGCCGCATATGCCATGATTTTGGCGGGCATCTCGGCGGGCGTAAGTTCAAAGTCAACCAGACCGGTGGCGATGGCGCTGCACGGCATCCCGTCGTACTCGGTGGACTCAGGCTTTTGAACCACGACCAGTCCGCCTTCGCCTTTGATGGCCCGTATGCCCGCCGTGCCGTCACTGCCGGTGCCGGACAGCACAACACCGATGGCCCGTTCGTGCTGATCCAACGCCAGCGAACGGAAGAAAAAATCGATCGGCAACCGCTGACCGCGCGGCGCGGTGGGTTCCAATAGTTGGAGCGTGCCGTTGATAAACGCCATGTCGCGGTTGGGCGGAATGATATAGACGCAGTTAGGCTGAATTACCATCCCGTCTGTGACCTCAAACACCGCCATGCAGGTGTAGCGCCGGATCAGGTCGGTGAGGATGCTCGTATGATCCGGAGCCAGATGCTGAACCAGCACAAAAGCCATACCCGGATTTGTGTCAGCGGGCATCCCGGCGAAGAAGGCCTCAAACGCCGCCAAGCCTCCGGCGGACGCGCCGATTCCAACGATTGGAAAATTCCCTGCTGGTGGCTTGCCCGCAGTGCCAGCTTCTACTTGAGTCGTTTTGTGCTTTTTAGTCATGATGTCCATTTCCCGTTGCGCGGGCTCATGTTACTCCTCATTTGGTGGAAAAGAAGAAGTAATCACGTAATTCCGGCGGCGGGCGGAATGCGTTTGACCTCGCATTTGAAACTTCGCACAATCCGCGCCCGATGACACAAGAAACCACCACCGTAATTGAACATCGCCTTTTTCAGGGCGACTACCGTTTGCTTAAACTCTCTGCTCCCGCCGTCGGCCCGCTCGTGCAGCCGGGGCAGTTTGTCCATCTTCGTGTGCCGCGACTGGCCGACGCCGTGTTGCGCCGCCCGTTCAGCGTCTTTAAAGCAGACGCCGAGGGTCTTTCTATTCTCTACAAATCCGTCGGCAAAGGGACTGCGGCGCTGACCACCGTTACCGAAGGCGAAGCAATCAATCTGATCGGCCCGCTCGGCACCGGATTTCCTTCGCTCACCAAAACCTTTCCGGTACTGGTCGCAGGCGGCTACGGCAATGCCGCGCTCTATCTGCAAGCCGCGACACTGCCGGTCAAAGGCATCGCCTTCTTCGGCGGGCGTAGTGCCATCGATATTCTCTGTGTCGACGAGTTCAAAGCACTCGGCTGGGATGTACGCGTCACCACCGACGACGGCTCGCTCGGACAGAAGGGATTTGTTACCGCCGCGCTCGATCTGTGGCTTGCAGAACAGGGGGCAGGAGACAGGAATCAGGTGGCAGGGAGCAGGAGTCAGGGAATGGAGCTTTTCGCCTGCGGCCCGAACGCCATGCTCAAAGCAGTTGGCGACCGTGCACTGAAAAACAGCCTCACGGCGTGGCTTTCCATGGATCGTAATATGGCTTGCGGCGTCGGCGCCTGCCTTACCTGCGTCATTAAACGAAAAACCGCCAACGGCTGGGAATGGGCGCGCTGCTGTAAAGACGGACCCGTTTTTGAAGCACGGGAGATTCTTTGGGAGTATTAACCACGGAATACACTGAATACACGGAAACGACAAAATGAGTAATCTGATTTATGAAGATCTGACTTACAAAATTCGCGGAGCTTTGTTTGAGGTATATAAAGAGAAGGGATGTGGTTTTGTTGAAGGGGTTTATCAGGAGTGTCTGGAAATTGAATTTGAAATGCAGGAAATTCCTTTCGTTGCCCAATATCCCTTAAAGCTTTCGTATAAAGGGCGGCCATTAAAACAAAAATTCATTCCCGATTTCATTATTGATGAGAAAATCATTGTCGAAATTAAAGCATCTAAGAATATAACCGACGAGTATCGGGCTCAGGTGCAGAACTATTTGAAAGCGACCGGCTATAAACTGGCGCTACTTGTTAATTTTGGTCATTATCCCCAACTTCAAATTGAACGGATTGCAAACTAACTTTCCGTGTATTCAGTGTTTTCCGTGGTGAAAAAATGAAAAATACCGACATGCGCATAAAAATTGGGTCACTGGAGATGAAAAATCCGGTGACGGTGGC
>CAZTEK010000308.1:0-2305 GCA_964612095.1 uncultured Verrucomicrobiota bacterium | reverse complement strand
AACCGGCGGCGGAAGTTTGTCGTGCGCAACCGGCGGTTCGCCGCTGTCGTAGAAACGAACGGTTCCATTCTCACGGACAAACGTACGCACATACTTTTCCGTTCCCGCGCCTTCGGCAATTCTCAACAACGGAAGCATGCCGCTGTCGAGCGTGATGAAATCGACATAATCGAAAACCGCCGGATCGGTCAGCTCGCGCAGTTCGGTGTTTGCATAACCGCCGCCCAGCACGATGCGAATTTCCGGCCGAGTCTGTTTGATGCGCCGCGCGATACTGAGCGCGCCGAACAGACAGCCGGGAAACGGAACGGTGATGCCAACCAGTTGCGGATTGTGTCGCTTGGTCTGTTCGTCAATCAACTCTTCCAGCCAACTTGAAAACAACGAGCCGGACGATTCCAAAACTTTCTGGATTTTCGCGAAGTCCGGCAGCGAAGCGGCGAGCTGCTCGGCGTAGCGGGAAAAGCCGAAATACGGGTCGAGCCGTGCGGCGGCCTCGGCGATATCGTCGAGAAACAGACTGCACAAATAACGGGCGCGATCATGTTTTTCCAAACCCCGGAAATTCCAGCCGAACTGTTCCTCCTGTTCGTAGGCGCGGGCAAGGTGCTGTCCTTCAGGAAGTGCGCCGCGCTTTGCAAAGCGTTTAGCCAGCGACGGATTTCTGTCCTGCAAAAACTCCATCACGTCGCCGATGACGGCAGCGCACTCTTCGTCAAGATTCAGGTGCGCGAGCCCGTCAGCCGAAAACAGCTTCAAAAGCAGTTCAAGCGAAAGATCAACCTGTATCGCGTCGTGCCCGCAAAAACGGAGCCACGCCGTCAGGATCGGCGTGGCGGCGTACGGCGTATTCGGCTGCAAGAGCGGCGGGGTTATCAGAAGCGTTTTCATAGCTTAAAGTGCATTCAACAGACTACACACGGCGAACGACGGCGCCGCTTTTCCTTTTCCATCAGCCTGTAACGAAATTTTACGATTGCCTCACGATATCAGGATTGAGGAGGGCCAGAAACCGTATTCTTCAAAACCTTTCCTCAAGGCGGGGTGTAGAGTCGAATGTTAAAAGCGGATTGAGCATCCCTTACCCAGCTTTCAACCTTTCGACCCTTATTTTTGAAAAATTGAAACTTGCGCGACGGAGACGGATCGGTACGATGGGCGACTATTTTAAGGAACTAACTATGAAACTAAATCCGTCCCCCAGTTACAGCATTGATTTATCTGTCGAATCTAATCTCGACCGCCCAGCGCTCGAAAAAATCATTACGGATGCCGAAGGGGTGCCCGCCCTGTCCGAAGGCGTTGCCATACTTTTCCACTTTGTGGTTAATGCACGTGACAGTGCCCATCAACAGGAAATCCTCCAAGCTTTGGACGCCACAGAAGGTACCCGCGTTCTTTCCGCTGACGAGGTGACATTCCGCTCGCATATTGGCGGCAAGATTGCAGTAACCAGCAAATTAGATCTCTCAGCCAAGGGCGCGCTGGCGATCGCCTACACCCCAGGGGTCGGCCGCGTCTGTATGTCGATTAATGAAGACGTCACTCGCGCCGATGCACTGACGGTTAAGAAGAACATGGTCGCCGTTGTATCCGACGGCACCGCAGTACTCGGACTCGGCGACATTGGCCCCGAAGCCGGAATGCCGGTGATGGAAGGTAAAGCAATGCTGTTCAAGGAGTTCGGCGATGTGGATGCTTTCCCAATCTGTCTGGCCACCAAAGATACTGAAGAAATTATCCGTACCGTAAAACTGCTCGCTCCGACATTCGGCGGCATTAATCTGGAAGATATTTCCGCGCCGCGCTGTTTTGAGATTGAGGAACGGCTGAAAGCAGAAATGGATATTCCAGTTTTCCACGACGACCAGCACGGTACAGCAGTTGTTTCGCTGGCGGCGCTTTATAACGCCCTCAAGATTACCGGCAAAAAAATGGAAAATCTCAAGGTGATCGTCAACGGTATCGGCGCAGCGGGCGTGGCCTGTTCAAAAATTCTGCTGGCAGCAGGCGTAAAAAACCTGATCGGTTTTGACCGCACCGGCGCGATTTACCGCGGGCGTATAAACGGGATGAACTCTTCCAAGGAATGGTTTGCCCAAAATACCAATCCGGAAAATGAAAAAGGTTCGCTTAACGAGGCAATGAAAGGTGCAGACCTATTTCTCGGCGTTTCCGCACCAGGATGCATCACCACCGACGATCTGAAAAATATGGCTAAAGACCCGATTGTTTTCGCGATGGCCAACCCCATCCCGGAAATCATGCCGGAAATCGCCAAGCCCTATGTGCGCATCATGGCAAC
>CAZTEK010000307.1:0-2321 GCA_964612095.1 uncultured Verrucomicrobiota bacterium | reverse complement strand
ACATTGGAATCGAAAGATGGCGCAGAGCACGCTGTTGAATAGCCTCAGAAACACCGTGCGCCTCATTGCCAATCACCAACACGTTTTTCGGGCCGAACTTCATTTTATGCAACGGTTCGCCACCGTGAAGAACAGTTGAAATCAATTCGTATCCATTTTTTTCCAGTGTTTGGAAAACGGTTCCGTCGGTTTTCCAATGTTTGGAAAACGGCAACGCACCCATCGTTGCACGCACGGTTTTCGGATTAAAAACCTCCACCGTGTCACCGTGCAGAAAAACGCCGGCAAATCCAAACGCCACCGCCGAACGGATCAGCGTACCGAGGTTGCCCGGATCGGTCAGGCCGTCAACCAGCAAATAATTCCCTTGATCCGGATTGATGATCAGTGATTCCGATGTGTATTCCACCACACCGAGAATGCCCTGCGAGGTCCGACAGTCGGAAAGCTGTTCCATCACATCATGTGCAACCGCATAAACAGGTCCTGAAAAACCCCTTGCCAGCTCAGGCGAATCCAGCGAAACCCAAACTTCCTTCAACGTGTACTGAGAAAGCGCTGAACCATCCGCCAAAGCGGAAAGAGCCCGAGCCCCTTCCATCACAAAAGCGAAGGCCTCCTGCCGATCTTTCTTGGATCGCACCAAATCACGTACCGCTTTGAGTTTTGCATTATCTTTCGAGGTAATCACCTGCATCAGTTTTTCCTTCCATCCAACCGTTCAAAACCGCCTGCATCGCGCTCCAGCAACCCCAACGATATGGTTGAGCGAGTTGCCATACCGATCTTGAAAATATTTATAATGTGAAATGAGTCGGCCTCAGTACGATGATAATTTTCGCCCTGCACCCCGAGAAACAAAGAAAGCGGTTCAAGCGAATGGCTTGGCGCTTCTGGAAACCAGTAGCGGAAAAGCGGCAACGTATTCCCTACCGTTAAGGCAGGAAGCTCAATACCTGCGCGGACAAGTTCAGCCCGTAAAAAACCCAGATCAAAAATCGCATTATGTGCCAGCAGTACACTGTCCGCACAAAATGCCGCAAACTCCGGCCAGACGGACGCAAACACCGGAGCATTGCTTACCATCTCAGTTGTAATGCCATGCACCTCCGTCGCGTAAAAAGGCACCGGCATTTCAGGATTAATCAGCCAATTTGTAACAGCCAGAATCTCGCCGTCGCCACGAAACCGAACCGCGCCGATTTCGACTATCCGGTCATTTTTCGGACTGAAGCCGGTCGTTTCGGTATCGAAAGCCACAAAAATAACATGGGTAACCGGCGTAGAAGGATCGGGCATCACAGCGAAAAGCGTTCCGGCAGCCAGAATTGCGGTAATTAAAATCTGAGCTTTTACAAACATTGGAAACAAATCATAGTCAACAGCCATGAAATTGGCATCCGAAATCAAAACTCTTTTTCCTTCGTTGCACGTCAGCGAAAATACACCGTTACGCGACTACACCACCTTCCGGCTTGGCGGCCCCTGCCCAATCCTAATCGAAGGTGCGACCGCCGAACAGCTTCCCGCCCTTATCCAGCTACTCAATAAAGCCGAACAGCCGTTTCTCGTCATCGGCCAAGGCGCCAACCTCATTATTTCCGATAAAGGCATCGCTCAGGCCGTCATCCGGTTCTGCTCTGACAAACCCACCATCAAAGCCAGTGGCAACCGCATCACGGCTTCCGGCGACACCCTGCTCGACGACCTAGCCGTCTTTACCATTGAAAACGAGACCGGAGACTTGTCTTACTGCTCCGGCATACCCGGAACGGTTGGCGGCGGCATCACCGGTAACGCCGGCGCCTTTGGACGGCAAATGGGCGACCACCTGATTTCAGTGGAACTGCTCGGACTTAATGGGAAAGTCCGGACTGTCCTCCACAGCGATCTGGAATTTTCCTACCGCCACTCCAAACTCAAAGAAACCGGTGAAATTATTCTTTCTGCCACCTTTGAACTTCCAAAGGTTGCAAAATCAGCCATGCAGATTGAACGCGACCGGATTATGCAGTTCCGCAAAGACCACCATCCCGACTGGCACCAAACCCCCTGCGCCGGAAGTGTCTTCCGCAACATTGAACCAACCTCAGCGGTCGAACGACGCCAAGCCGCCGGATTCTTTTTACAGGAATCGGGCGCACACTTGTTCCGCGTTGGCGGTGCACGGCTCTACGAAAAACACGCCAACATCATCGTCGCCGACCCCGGCTGTACCGCACAAAATGTCTGGGAGCTTTCCGAAAAAATGATCCGCGCCGTCAAAGACAAATTCGGTATCGAACTGATACGCGAAGTCCGGTTCCTGGGAGAGTTTTAAA
>CAZTEK010000306.1:0-2335 GCA_964612095.1 uncultured Verrucomicrobiota bacterium | reverse complement strand
AGGTTCTGCCCTTCCAGGTCTGTTGTTTCTGAAACGCCGATTGCGCGAACAGGGCAAAAAAGAAAACCAGCGCAACCGGGTAAAAGAGCGCAATCCAGAAGCGGAACTGTCCGAGCCGCCGCAACTGAATAAAAAGCAGTCCGGCGAAAGCGGCATAAAGCGAGCCCCACAAAAGAAGCGAATATTCGGTGACAGCGGAAACCGGAAGCATCACGGCGGTTCCGGCGGCGGCACTGAGCCAGAAAATGATGCCCGCCATGCGAAGCGGCGGAGTCTGCCCGGCGCCGGTGGCAAAAGCTTTTTTCCAACCCTTGGAAAGTTCGCGCAGTCCGCCCGGATACATGCGGATCGAAAGCGTCTCCACTCCGCTGAACGAGCGTACGGGGATTCCCGCCTGACGGAATTCCGCCGCCAGATGAACATTTTCAAGCACCTGGTTTTTTACGACGTCATGCCCGCCGACTTTTTGATAGTCCGTTTTGGATACCATCAGAAACGGACCGAACAGTTCGCTTGCCGCCGTCATTACCGCGATGAAAAATGCGGAGAGTTGCTCGGCTGGTTTTCCCAATAGCTGGAAAGCGGCCAGCGAAAGTGCTCCGCCCTGTTTTGCAAAGGCGCCGCAAACCGCCAGCAGTCCGTCCGGCTCGAAGCAGGTGTCCGCGTCCATAAAAATCAGAGTGCTGTTCGTTGCGGCCTCGGCTCCCTGCTGACAGGCCCAGGCCTTGCCGCGCCAGCCGACGGGCAACGGCGCGGAGGCGATCACACGCGCGCCAGCGGCGCGCGCCAGCTCGGCCGTGCGGTCGGTCGATCCGTCGTCGATCACAATGATTTCTTCAGGCGGGGGATTCTGTCTGTTCAGTGAATCGAGCAGAACCGGCAGATTCTGCTCTTCGTCGCGTGCAGGAATGATGATGGAAACGGGAATCCTTTTTTCACCGCCCACCGCGCAGCGCGGCAGAGCCCGCAACAGATTCCATCCGGCCAGCAAGCCGAACAGGTGCACGATCCAAATGGTCAGTTCCGGGTTCATGCGATTTCTGTTTATAGCAAATTATGCTGAATAGGAGTGATATTTAAATCACAACGTATCGAGCGGACTTTTTGGACGGTTGCTCATGGTGCGCACCACATGGGTGTAGATCATGGTCAGTTCCGAATGGCACTTAGTTAAGGAATATTAGAACGATATTTAAAAAACCGATTCGCTGGTTTTATGGCGGTTTTTCTGCCGTAGACGAGCGCTTCCAGCCTCGTTCCGTTAAACAATACGCATCGCATGTGCAAACGAGGCTGGAAGCACTCGTCTACGATGACTTACCCAAACCACTCGATTACTCCCATCGAACGCGACTTAACTAAGTGCCATTCTGGTCAGTTCCACACTCTTGTGGCCGAGCATCTCCTGCACCTCGCGAATATTTACTCCCTGCATCAGCAGATGGGTCGCAAAACTGTGCCAGGTCGATTTCAAGGCCGATTTTTCAGATTTTCATATTAAATGACGTGATTATGCGTCACAGAAAGCAGCAGGCGTTTTTACAAAAAAACAACCGGTTTGGATGTAATTAAACAAAAAACCAAACCCATTTGACGGAGCCGCCACGTCAGACTACGCTTTTCGCAATTCGGCATCCGGTAATTCTGTCGTGACGCCCAAACAGCGTTAGGCATCTCGAAAATATGAAAATAATACAAACATCTCTAATTTCACTGCTTCTGTTTTTGAGCGCAGGTTGTGCGTGGGTTTCTCGGAATTATTATTTTGAATCAAGCGTCAAAAACAACGAATGGAGCGACGAGTTCCGCCCATTGGAACACGGTTCTAAAAATCCTTGTCCGGCCACAGTTGTTTTTAGCTACACAGACAACTTGATGAAGTTAGATTTTGATATCAGCTATGAAAACCCGACTTGTTGGAGCCCATTATTAATTCCTGTGATCCCTGCTCCTGGCCAATTTTTTAGCAGCTTATGTGTCGACGTAACAATTAAGGCAAATGAAACGGTTTCGTTTGACCCATATTCATGGACCATAACTGATGTATCTAACCAAACTGTTTATACCCCAAGCAGTGTTACGGTATGGGACTCGATGACTTTTATGCCCCCACCTTTGCCAAACCCCCTTCAAAAAGGAAATGAAGTCGAGTTTACTGTGAAATTCCCAGTTAAGATAAAAGACATTGAGACATTAAGAATTTCATTCGGACCTTTTTCTGGATCTGGACGAGAAGTTGTCCCTCCAGCATTATTATTGAAAAAAACCAAAGGCGATTTGCAGTATTACCAATTCACACTATAAAACAGCCTAACCAGCGAAGTCAGCTTATTGG
>CAZTEK010000305.1:0-2341 GCA_964612095.1 uncultured Verrucomicrobiota bacterium | reverse complement strand
AACCTCAACGGTACCGTTGGTGAGCGGATGCACCATAAGGATCTCACGGTCGGCGGCAATGACGTTGCCCGGCGGGGTCACGCGCCAGGCATCGGCGTAGGCAGCCAGACGGCTGATCGCGCCACCCGACAGTTTGTAGACGCCGATGAAAACGACCTTGCCGCCATCTTTGGGCTCGACTACCGCAACGGCGGGCAGACCCGATCGCGGATAGAGGCCCAGCACGGTGGCGTGCGGATCATCGACCGTCAGAGCGATGCCTTCAACTTCCTTGTAAAGCTCCGCATCCAGCGCCTGGACAGGCGCATTCCAGGCATCACCCGCCAGTAGCGGATGCTTGAGATTGACGGGGACAGGCGCGGCACGCTTGAGGGTATCCAGCGGCCGCAGGCGAATGCCCAAGGTCTTGTCCAAAAATTCACTTCGACCGGACCGCAACTGCGCCAGACCAGTTCCCTGAAGAACGACGATCGTTGCGCCAGCCTGACGTAGCGCCTTGACCCGGCGGGCGGCGGTTTCGTCAAAATCAATGAGATTCTGTAAAACCACCAGCTTGACGGGCGGCAACTTTCCGTCGCGCAAATCATCGGCGTAATAATTACCGATCGGCACTCCGGAGACCAGCGACTCCTTCCATTGATGGTGCATCCCCGCTGCGTGATATTCCTGCAAAGCGGACCTCGCATAATCCACCGCTGCTTCGTCGTTCACAAACACAACCTCCGCAGGATTCGGTTGCCCGGACGCCGTAGTCGCACAGCGTTTCGTGGCCAAGTCACGACTCATGGCTTCCAGCAGCCTCAATTCCGTCTGAATCTCCGGATTGTCCCACTCTTTCCCCAAACTCATGTTGTTGAAATTGGCCCCGTTATTGCCGGAAACCCACAGCCGGGCCATTTCACGCCGCCACATGTCGCGCTGCATCTGCATGTCCGAAGCCTGACCGACAGCCCCCGGCGTAACAACGATCGCGCCCATTTTTTGTCCCTGATCGGCAGTCGCTTTGGTCCACAGCCAGTGATCCATATCGGCCATAAAAAGTTTGCCGTTCACCGCATAGGAATCAAGCAGCGCATTGATACCGCCGGCTGACGGAGGATAGCGCACGCCATAGCTAACCTGATGATTCAAAAAATCCAGATTCGGTGAGCGCAACAAACGCGAAATCGTCGTGTTGTCGCGCCGGTGGCCGCCATCTCCGCCGCCATAGCACCCGACCACCACCTTGCGGGAAGCTGCCTTTTTAACGGCGGCTGCAAGGGTATCGAGCACGTCCGTACGCCCTTCGGCCAAAAACCGCTTAAAGTCATAAGCCCACCGATCTTTAATGGGATCATGAAACGGCTTGCCCCCGGCCAGATCGGTTGCAGGCGGCGGCGTCACCTGCTCAAAGGAGCTTAAGCCAGTTCCCCATGTCTGATTCAAAAGACGAAGGTCCTCGGCGTATTTGCCCCGGGCCCACTGCACGAAAGCCCGGCGAGCCACTGGAGAATAGTCACTCCAGTTATCCGGATTATTTGACAAAGAACTGTCAGGGGGCGACCAGGCATATCGCTGGGCGTCCTGCCCACCACTCAGCATGTACCCGACCACTTGCTTTCCGTTAGGACTCGCCTCCACCCGGCGGACAAAAGCCTCCAGCATCGCGCAGGCCTCACGGCGCCAACGCTCGGAAAACAAGGAAATGCCATAGCGCTCCGGGCGACCTGGACCAATCTTCGGCGGCACGCGATCGAAACGTATGAAGTGGTTGTGTGTAATGAGCGCCTCACCCTTTTCATTCACAATCACGTCCTCGGACGGCAGACCGGCGGCCCCTTCGCGAATGCGAATAATGCCGCTGTTGTCCCGATAGACCTCCTCCGGTTTACGGAAACCCATTTCAGGATATTCGCCGATCATCAGCAGGAGAATGATCTTGCGGTCCGGCTGGTCATCAACCGCCATGGCCAGCACTCTCTCAAGATCCGAATCGTCATAATCATCCTGCGCCCGCCAGAAAGACCTCATATAAGCGGGCTGACTTGTATACCCGTAGGCGGAATGATACATACCCAGATTGACACTGATCAGCGTGGCTTCGACCCCCGATGCGGCAAACGCTTTAATTGCGGCATCAGGCTCCAAAAACGGTACTCTTCCCGAATTCATGGACGCGGGCTTCCCGTCCAGTAGCAGAACCGGATGTCCGGACGCATCGCGACCGACTTCGGCCTCCATCCCGGAACACACTGTCGAAAGAGTCAGAAAGGCCGCTAACACAACTGCACTTCGTTTTACTCCACACATGTTTATTCTTCCCTGTCTTTAACTGTTTCCGAATCAATGACGCCCCGTGAGA
>CAZTEK010000304.1:0-2356 GCA_964612095.1 uncultured Verrucomicrobiota bacterium | reverse complement strand
TCAGCCCGGTCTGGAATAAATCCAACCGCGAACACAAAACCGTACATACGGAGCCAGCATCGCTTCGCGCTGAAGCGGATGCCGCCGTTGCCGCGTTAGGTTGGGGCGGAAAATATTTTGTGGATGCCGATCATATCTCCTTGGCAAATGTAGACGGATTTATCGAAGCATCCGATTTCTTCACGCTGGATGTGGCGGAAAATATCGGTGAGGCCGCCGCACAAAGCGATGTGGATGCCTTTGTCATATCGATGGGAAAGCAGATCGGTGAAATTGAACTTCCTGGGCTGGACGAAAAACTCTCTGTCAGCGCGGATGACGTCCGTAAAATTGCTGAGCATTATCTGAGTGCCGTGCAGGAAGCCGGGCGTATTTACCGGCACATCGCTTCTAAAAAAGAGGGCGCATTCGCCGTTGAAGTTTCGATGGATGAAACCGATTCACCTCAGACTCCGGTGGAAATGCTTTTTATTCTCGCCATGATTGCGCAGGAGAAGATTCCGGTGGACACCATTGCCCCGAAGTTCAGCGGTCGCTTCAATAAAGGGGTTGATTACGTCGGCGATGTGGCTCAGTTCGAAAAAGAATTCGAACAGGATGTCGCGGTGTTGCGTTTTGCTGCGGAGCAGTTCGGGCTGAAGGAGACGCTCCGACTGAGCGTCCATTCAGGCAGCGACAAATTTGCGATTTATTCCGCCATGAACCGTATCATTAAAAAATACGGAGCGGGTCTGCATGTTAAAACAGCCGGTACGACTTGGATTGAGGAAGTGATCGGTCTGGCCGAAGCGGGCGGCGACGGCTTGGCGGTGGCAAAAAAAATCTATGCCGGAGCATTAAGCCGTTACGACGAACTGGCCGCGCCGTATGCGACCGTCATCGACATTGATCCCGCAAAACTTCCGACGATTGGAACGGTGAATAGTTGGACCAGTGCACAGTTTGCGAACGCGCTGCGTCACGAGCAGTCCTGTGCGGGCTATAACGTAAATTTCCGGCAGTTGATTCATGTGGCGTACAAAGTGGCTTACGAGCTGGGCGATGAGTTTTTCCGGGCATTGGAAAAACACAATGCGATCGTTGGCCGTAACGTTACGCATAACCTGCTGACCCGGCACATTCTTCCAATCTTTGGATAAAAGGTCTGGGAGCGTTGGCGTAGTTCATCCATCAGGTCGAAAACGCCAACCTTCTGTGAGGGGCAAGACGTTTTTCGGCTGGGATGCAGGTTGAAAACAGAGTCTTATAATCCGCATATGGAACAAAAACAACAAACCGCTGTTTCTCCCGCCAGACTGTTACGTCGGGATGTGCCACGGATTCGCGTGGCGGTGGCCGGACTGGGAAAAATGGGCGGCTACCATGCCCGCGCCATCCGCCAGCTCGCTGCCGGCGAGGCGGAGTCATATTACAAGGCGGGTCTTGCAGAGCAGGTATGCAAGCTCGAGCTGTGCGGCCTTTGCGATCCGGATGTCGCAAAACGTGAGCAGCTTTCGGCAGAGTTTCCCATGTTTGGAAGCTGGCAGGAGCTGTTGGATGAAACCCGACCCGATCTGGCGGTGATTGCATCGCCGACCCCAACTCATTTCGAGCTGACGAAGCAATCGCTGGAAGCGGGGGTGCATACGCTGGTTGAAAAACCGCTGGTGACATCGCTCGATCCGTTCCGGCAGCTGGCCGCGCTTGCAGACAGGCAGGGCTGCCGCCTGATGTCCGGACACGTCGAGCGTTACAATCCGGTGTCGATTAAGCTGCGAACGTTGCTTGCAGAAGAAAATCTGCCGGTCACCGGATATCGCTTTCAGCGGACCCAGCCGCATGATCCGCGAATCCATGACGATATTGTAACCGATAAAATTATCCACGATCTCGATCTGGCACAGTATTTTTTCGGTGCCGTTCACGAGTTTGAGCTGCTTGATTTTAAACGGGTCGGCGGGCAGGTTCAGGAGGCGGCCGTCCGGTTGCGGCATGAGAACGGGCGGGAGGGGACGCTGTTTGTTTCCTGGCTGCTGCCGGATGTCTGGCCCTGTCGCGAGGTGCGCATTGCCTGCGCCAACGGCGACTCGCTGGTCGGCGATTTTTCCCGGAAGCAACTGCTGCAAAACGGACAGGCGGTCTCCTGTTCCGTGCCGCACTGGGTGAAGCCGGATAACAATCAGATCAAAGATGAGCTGGCCGATTTTGTGGCCTATTGCCTGATTCCCGATCCGGCGTTGCCGCGATTTGAGCCGCTGTTGCAGCCGGCGGAAATTGAGCGTTCGATTGAAATCATTGAAAACCTGATTCAACAGACTGGATAAAAAATGAAGATCGGAGTGATAGGCGATTTATTTCACGTGCCGCTGTTTGAATC
>CAZTEK010000303.1:0-2365 GCA_964612095.1 uncultured Verrucomicrobiota bacterium | reverse complement strand
CGGTTTGATTACGCCGGTTTTAAAAATCGTTTGTGCGCGTCGGGGGATGATCGGGTCGCCGAATACATTCTGTTCCAAATCATCACGGGGTATGCCGAGGAACTTTCCCGCGAGGAGTTTTTGTCAAAGATTCAAGAGGATCTGCAACTGTTCGGCTACGCGTTTTCTGCGGAGGAGCTGGAAGAATTTATGGTGGATAAAAAAAAGATTCTGAACGCAGAGATTCTCGCGGCGAAAGAGGCCTTGTCCGGGTTTGCTCAGGGGAAAGATGCGCCCGGCCTGTTACTTCAGATTCAGCGCATGCTTTTGTGAAGAGGGTTGACGGATTGGGCGTATCCATTTGATTTGCTGAAGTGGAACATGTACAACTCCCGCAACCGAGGAGGTATTCATGGATAAGCATATTATTGTCGGAGTTCATATTACGGAGCGGGTGAAGCACGCGGGTGAAATTCAGAAGATATTCACTGAGTTCGGTTGCCAAATTCGTACGCGGCTGGGTCTGCATGAGGCAAATAAAGGCCTTTGCTCGCCCAACGGGCTAATTCTGCTCGACATGGTCGATGATGACGCCAAGGTGGTTGCATTCAAGAAGAAGCTTCTTGCTATCGACGGTATCGAAGTTCAATCGATGGTTTTTGACCATGCATAAGGACTGGAAAAAAACAGAGAAGTGGCTGGTTCCGTTGCTGGTGTTGGCGGGGGTTGCTGCACGCTTTGTGCAGCTGCCGTTTTCCTGCATTTGGTTGGATGAGGCGTTTTCGATCAAGCTGGCTAAGGAGCCGCTGGTCGAAATTGTCCGTATGCTCAGTTCAGATAACGGCAGTCCGCTTTTCTATTTCATCCTTCACGGCTGGATGCAACTGTTTGGCGACGGCGAATATGTGCTGACGACGCTGACGATTCTTCTGGATTGCGCCATGCTGGCGGCAATTCCCTTTATGCTACGTGAGCTATTTGCTGATTCGCGCATTCGTATCACAGGAACGGCGTGTGCGGCATTTTGTCTACCGTGTCTGCATCAGGCTACCAATTTGCGTTATTATTCATTGATGGTGCTTTGCGCGGTGCTTTCTTGGCTCTTTTTCTACCGGGCGCTGCGCCGTGGAACTATGCTCGATGGGATGTTGTTTGTCTTTTTTTCGGTTGCCGGATTTTATGCACACACGTTTTATCTGTTTGTGCCGTTGTCTCAGTTTTTTGTATTAGCTGCATTCTACCATCGCCGGTTGCGGGCTGGGTTTATGGTCTCCATGTTTTTGCTGGCCGGAATGACTCTTTGGCTGCCATCGCTGGCTCTGCAGGTGGCTGGATATCTTAGCGGTTCGACACCGGAAACGGTTCCGGAGCTGGTGCGGTATAACGGTGCGTTTGGAGCCTATCTGCTCAGTATTTCCAGTCAGATGCTGGCGCTTGATTCGATGAAACTTTTGCGCGTGGTTGTCGCGGCAATTCTTTGGCTGTTCGTTATTTTCCAGCTGGTGCGTAATCGCGGACGGACGGTTGATGATCGGCATGCCCGTGAGCTTTTCGCTGCGCATCTGGCATCGGTCGGTGTCATTGTGCTGGTTTCAATGATCCGTCCGATTTTCTGGCTGGATAAGATGGATCTAATCGGGTTGCCGTTGGTTTGCGCGCTGACCGGCTATGCTGTTTCAAAATTCCGTTTTTCAACGGCGGCGCTGGCGTTGCTTATCGCGATGAATCTGATTGGTACGGCCTATTATCTGAGCTGGCGGATTGCCGGGAAGTTGACGGTGCAGCGCGATGTGATTGCGCAGCTTGGTTTAGAAATATCCCCTGAGGACGCGGTGGTTGAAACCGGTATCAGTCATTTTACCGTGGAGTATTATCTGGGGCAGATGAAAATCAGAACCGGCCCGCGATATGTTTTTCCAGAGGCTCAGATGACACGTCCGTCCTGTATCGACCCTAAAAAACTGCTGGAAAATCAGCGGGAGTTGACGCAAGAAGCGGCTGATTTGGTGCAGATTCTGGGAAATGGAGCGGGCCGGATTTATGTTTTCTATAGCCCGTATGCGGGGCTTGAGCCGCTTTATATTAAACTCAACGCCGCCTTTGTTTTGGACCGGACGATTTCAGTGCGTCAGCATCCGTGGGGGCCAGCTTATACCCGAGTGGATGTTTACCGGCGGCGCTGATTTCAGAGTAGCTCGTGATCCAGCATGGTCTTGTGATCAAAGGTGAAGCGTCCGGTAAACTTTTCTCCGGCGAGCAGTTTCGGATACCAGACCGGATCATCCGCCCACATGTTTTCCCACGGCAGGTCGGTTACAGAGAACCAGTGCGGGATGGCCTCGTCGGTTTCGGTCGGTGTGCCTTCAAATTCTGTCGCGGTGAAAAC
>CAZTEK010000302.1:0-2373 GCA_964612095.1 uncultured Verrucomicrobiota bacterium | reverse complement strand
TCCGCCATTTGCGAACAGAATTTATCAGGCAGATTGCATCTGCACGCTTGAGATCATCCAATGTGACGATCTGTTCGTATATTTCGCCCTTTTCGAGCAGTTCGGTGCGAAACGTCCCGGCCAGCAGCCCGCAGGAAACCGGCGGCGTCACCTTGCGTCCGTCCATCTCGACCACAATATTGGCAATGCAACTCTCCGTCACTTCGCCGCGCTCATTAAACAGCAACACATCGTCCGCGTCAGGAAAGTCGGCCTTGGCTTTTTCGTAAACGGTACGGTTCGTTGTCTTGTGATACAGAAATACATCGCCGGAATCCACCGGCTGTTTTGCGATGGCCAACGTAGAAGAGGCTTCCGGCCTCTTTAGCTCAAACAACTGTATTTCAAACATTCCGTCTTTATTCAGCAACAGTCGAATCCGTGCAGAACCTTCTATCCGCAGATTACGCAGATGGTCGCGGATGGCTTCCAGATTAACTGCAAATCCAAAATACTCCGCCGAATCAACCAACCGCTTCAGATGACGCTCTAGCAGAAAGATTTCTCCATCTTCCCAGAGCATCGTTTCCAGCAATTGGAATTCCGGAAAGCGTCTGGCGAGAATCCGCGCTTTGGAAAGCGCCTCGTCATATTCCGACTCTGCATCCGAATCCCAGACAATCCCTCCACCAATCCCATACTCCACTGCTCCAGCACTCCGATCCACCACGGCTGTGCGGATCGCCACGTTAAACTGTGCTGATCCGTTCGGCGCAATAAAGCCGATCGCGCCGGTATAAATTCCGCGCGGCGATTTTTCCAGACTCCGGATAATCTCCATCGTCTTAGCCTTCGGCGCGCCGGTAATGGATGCGCAAGGAAACAGTGCCTTCGTGATCTCCCCCAAATTTTCGCGTTCATTCGCGTTCATTCGCGGTTTTAAATTCCCTTTCACCGTCGAAGTCATCTGCCAGACCGTCGGATATTTTTCGACATCGAACCGGCGGAGCGTTTCGACGCTTCCGGCCTCGGCGATGCGACCGATATCGTTGCGGATCATATCGACGATCATGATATTTTCCGCGCGGTCTTTGGCGGAGTTCTTCAGCGCTACGGCGGCGGCGCGGTCGGCCTCCGCCGTCAGCGCACGCGGAAGCGTGCCCTTCATCGGCTTGGAGGTAATCACGCCATCTTTGAGTTCGAAGAAAAGTTCCGGCGAGGCCGAGCAAATGGCGAACTCGTTGGTTTCAATAAAGGCGGCATAACGCCCTTGTTGCGCGGCGGCCAAATCGCAGAAAAAATCGAACGGCAAACCGGAGAAGTCTGCGTTCAACCGGAAGGTATAATTCACCTGATAGGTGTCGCCCGCCGCAATGTGTTCTTTGATTTTCGCAATCGCTGAGCCGTATTCGCCGCGCGTCACCGACGGCGTCCACTCCCCGAGTTGATACAATTCCCGCCCTTGAAGAGATGGCTGCAGACCGGGGTGGATTTCCGCATTTTTAAAAAGACCAAACTGTAAAAGCGGCAGATCGCCCGATTCATGGGTTTTCAGCGCGTCGTCAAATGAGCCCGCCGCCTCATAAGAAATAAAACCGGCGGCCCACAGACCGCTCGTTTCAATTTTTTCCAGACATTGGAAAACTTCTTCCGGCGTGCGCGCCGTTAAGATCTCGACCGGGTCGCTGAATCGCAGCCACTCGTCGCCATCTTGAATGAGGCAATTCAACCGTCGCCCCGCTTGCGGCGACGGGAATTATAAAGCCGTTCGGTAAAACCGCCTTCTTCGAGAAACTCCATCTCAAGCGCTTTGAGTTGCTGGTCGAGCAGATAATTAGCCTGATGAATCAGGCAAATCAGGATGTTGGCGCAGACTTCTGAATTTCTGGTTTCTAAATAGGTCTTATAAGTCCTATAAGACCTATCCTCCTGTTTGCCGATTTTTCGGACAAACAGCGCTTCTTTGGAATCTTTCTCCCATTTCTTCAGCTCGCGCTGACGAAGAAAGTCTTCATAGTCGAGCAGAAGTTCTTCCAAACTGCCGCGAGCCACACTGACCAGTTTCAATTCAGTTTTCTTGGAGGTTCCGGAAACCTGCGAACCTTCGGCAATGTTCTGCCGTCCGGATCGGGCAGCTTGCACCATCTGATCAGTCGTCCGGGAAAAACGATCAACAAAGCGTTCACAGAATTTCACGGTTCCATCAAACACGATTTCAGACATCTGAAACGACTTCAGATCACGGTAGCCGCCGTGCGCCTTAATTAAATCGTCTTTCCCGTGCATCAGAACTTCTTTCAACAGAAATAGGTCATATAAGGCCTATTCGACCTATATTCCATGTAATGTCTTTTTGAAGGGTTTTGCCAAATCCGAAATCGCCGCTTCGATGCG
>CAZTEK010000301.1:0-2374 GCA_964612095.1 uncultured Verrucomicrobiota bacterium | reverse complement strand
CAGTCGGCCAGCGCGCCTTCGACGATATGACCGCTGTTGAGGCCGTAAAACTCCGCGCAGGCGCGGGTTCCGGCATGCCATGATGTTTTTGCATTCAATGCCGTGGTATTGCCGGTAAAATGTTTTTCGAGCAGGGCGGCTATTTTAATTTCCGAACCCATATCGAGACAATTGTTCGACGCCGAGCCGTCGGTACCGATGGCGACCTGCATTCCGGCGTTGATCGCGTCGGTGAAGCGGAATTTGCCGGAAGCGAGTTTCATGTTGGAAGTCGGACAGTGCAGTGCTTTCACTCCGCGTTCTGCTAATAGGTCCATTTCCGATTTTTCGAGCCAGATGCAATGGGCGGCGGCCACGTTCGGGCCGAGAAAGCCGATAGAGTCCAGATATTCCGCTGGGCGCATTCCGTGCTTTGCGATGCAGTCGGCGACTTCTTTCTGTGTTTCGGAAAGGTGGATATGGATCATCAGCCCGTGTTCATCGGCAAACTCTTTGCACCAGCGGAGCGACTTTTCGGAAACGGTGTAAATGGCGTGCGGGCCGAGCTGAAAGATAATCCGGTCGCTGTAGCGCGTCCGTTCAGTAAAAAGCTGCTTGTTCTGCTCCATCTGCGCTTTGGCTTTTACCGGATCGTCGAAATCAATGAAGACCGCCGACAGCGCGGCACGCAAGCCCATTTCATCAACGGCGCGGGCGGTGCCGTGCCAGAACCAGTACATGTCGTTGAAGAAGGTTGTGCCGGACTTGATCATCTCCAGACAGGCCAGCCGCGCGCCGTCATACACGTCTTCTTCGGTCACCTTGCTCTCGAGTGGCCAGACATGGTCGTTTAGCCAGGTGAAAAGTTCCAGATCATCGGCATAACTGCGCATATACGCCATCGCCGCATGGGTGTGGGCATTATGAAACGTCGGCAGAATCGCTTTATTGCGTCCGTCGAGAACGATTTCGGCGGTTTGGCCGGAACAGTTGCCGATCATCTTGATGCGGCTTCCGTCGATCAATACATCGACAGACTTTTCTTCATGCTGAACCTGTTTAATCAGAATACTCATTTTGAGGGACCGTTCGAATGGGCGAGCAGGGCGGCGAACTCTTTTTCCGGCATCAGCTTTTTCTCGCGCACCAGTTCCGCCAGCGTCTTGCCGGTCTTGAGACTCTCTTTGACCAGTTCGGCAACTTTGTCGTAGCCGAGAACCGGATTCAGAATCGTCGGCAGGCCAGCGCTGTTCTCAAAATATTTCCGACAGACCGCCTCATAAGCCGTGATGCCGCGCACGCACTTTTTATCCAGCGCATCGCAGACCTTGGTCAGAATCCGCAGTGACTTGACGATGTTGGTGCCGACCAGAGGCATATGCGTATTCAGCTCCAGCTGACCGGCCGCACAACCCATTACAACCGCTGCGTCGTTTCCGACCACTTGCAGACAGGCCATATTGGCGGCTTCGCAGATGCTTGGATTGATTTTACCCGGCATAATCGAAGAACCCGGCTCGACCGGCGGCAGCAGGATTTCGCCGAGGCCGGTATTCGGCCCGGAGGCGAGCAGGCGCAGGTCGTTGACGATCTTATTGATATCCAGCGCCAGCATTTTCAGTGCTCCGGAAAACGCGCCGAGGTCGGAAAGGAACTGTGTAATTTCGACGCCGTTATCGGCGGCGCGGTATTCCTGACCCGTCGCCTGGTTCAGCGCCTTGATGATTTCTCCGCGGAACGCGGCGGGCGTATTCACGCCGGTGCCGATAGCGTTCCCACCGATTCCCAGCTCGTGCAGATCGAAACAGGCGCAGGCAATTCGTTTTTCCGCTTTGCGCAGGGCATGGGCCCACGCCGCGAATTCCTGACCGAGCGTCATCGGCACGGCATCCTGCAAATGGGTGCGTCCGCTTTTCCAGACATTGGAAAACTCGTCCGCTTTGCTTTCCAAGGCTTGGATCAGATTGTCCAATGTTTGGAAAAGTCCGCCGCAAAGCTGAACCGCCGCGACGCGAATTGCCGACGGGAAAACATTATTGGTCGATTCGCCCATGTTGACATCATCGTTCGGGTGAACCGTCTTGCGGTCGCCGCGCTTTCCGCCGAGCGTTTCAGCGGCGAGGTTGGCCAGCACTTCGTTGACGTTCATGTTGCTCGACGTACCGGAACCGGCCTGAAAAACATCGATCGGGAACTGGTCGTTGTACTTGCCGCCCAGCACGTCGCCGCAGGCACAGGCGATGGCAACGGCTTTTTCGTGCGGAAGCAGACCCAGCTGGGCGTTGGCCGCGGCGCAGGCCTGTTTGAGCTGAACGATGGCGTAGATCAGTTCCAGCGGAAGCTTTTCGCCCGCCATGTGGAAATTTTCAATCGACCGGCAGGTATGTACGCCGTA
>CAZTEK010000300.1:0-2381 GCA_964612095.1 uncultured Verrucomicrobiota bacterium | reverse complement strand
CGGTTTTGCATTTTTCTGATCGAACCGGTATGTTCTGAAAAATTTTAACAGGAGGATGAATTATGATGCGTACAGCGAATCCGGCATTAAATGCCAAAACGTTTGATGTAGCCAATGAAGGCGCGGGGGTGATGACGATTCAGGGAACGGTGAGTCGTACGGCGATGCTGCTGGCATTGCTGTTTGCTGCGACTCTGCTGACATGGAAACCGGCGGCTCCGCAGGATAGCACCGGATGGATACTGATCGGCGGCATCGCCGGTTTTATCGTGGCGCTGATTACGGTTTTTAATAAGAAGGCTGCGCCGGTTACCGCGCCGCTTTATGCGGTGTGCCAGGGACTTCTGCTTGGCGGAATTTCCAGTCTGTTTGAAAACCGTTTTCCGGGCATTGTGATGCAGGCCGTGTTGCTGACATTCGGTACGCTGGGCGCGCTACTACTGGCGTATACCTCGCGGCTGATTCGCGTGACAGAAAATCTTAAGCTGGGAATTGTTGCGGCTACGGGCGGTATTGCGTTGTTTTATTTGGTGTCGTGGATCCTCAGCTTCTTCGGTGTGCAGATTCCGATGATCGCGGGGAATGGACTAGTGGGCATTATTTTCAGTGCGGTGATTGTTGTTGTGGCGGCACTGAATCTGGTGCTGGACTTTGATTTTATTGAGCAGGGTGCAGAACAGGGCGCGCCCAAGTATATGGAATGGTATGCTGCCTTTGGACTGATTGTGACGCTGGTATGGCTATACATGGAGATTTTGCGTCTATTGTCGAAACTACAGAGTCGGAAATAGAAAAAGCCTTAGTCCATAGGCTTTAGACTGGAAAATGACGGCGGATTCCAAGCATTGGAATTCGCCGTTTTGTTTTAAGTGATTATTAATAAAAGCCTTACAGAATATGTTTTTCATTTATTAGATGTTATTCTCTGGTGAATTATGGGGTTATTTTTGCGAAAGATGTTGTTAATAAACGAGTTACAATTATTACTTTTGATAATCAAGAGGCGGTTAGTAAAAAGAGTGAATATTTTTCGACAATATTCTTAGCGGGTTATTTTAGTGGTTTTATTGGCTTTTTTGATGATTTTAGCTTCCCTGTGAATTTATTTTACAAAAAAAGTTGCACGGTTTTTTTATATGCGTACTATGACCCGCCTTGTTCGAAACAAAACGAGCTGCAAAGCGAGTGAGAATTGAGTGAGAAAATTGTTCTAAAAAATAATTTAAAAAACGGGTTGCCAAACAAACTGAGGTGCGTATGATGACCCGCCTTGTTCGAAACAAAGCGAGCTGCAAAGCGAGTGAGAATTGAGCGATTAAATTGTTTTAAAAAATAATTTGAAAAAGCGGTTGACCGACTAAAGCAGTTTGCGTAAGTTACTCGCCGCTCCAACGAAAAAAGCCTGCTGAGGCGGGTGGAAAAAGCGTTGGTGTTTTTTTTGATCTTTGAAAATTGAATGACTCACGATCATCATTTCGATTTAGAAATGGTATGACTTGTTTTAAGCAAACGTTTCAAAATGTTTCCGTATAATTATCGGAGAGTTTGATCCTGGCTCAGAACGAACACTGGCGGCGTGGATTAGGCATGCAAGTCGAGCGGGATCTCGGTGCTTCAATTCTTCGGAAAAGAAGTATTGGGTGAGAGCGGCGAACGGGTGAGTAATGTATGGGTAATTTGCCTTAAAGCCCGGGATAGCTACTCGAAAGGGTAGGTAATACCGGATGTGCTCGGGTGCCGCATGGCACCTTATGTGAAGGCGGGGATCTTCGGACCTGCCACTTTAAGATGAGCCCATATCCTATCAGCTAGTTGGTAAGGTAACGGCTTACCAAGGCTTACGGGTAGCTGGTCTGAGAGGACGACCAGCCACACTGGGACTGAGACACTGCCCAGACTCCTACGGGAGGCTGCAGTCGAGAATATTTGTCAATGTACGAAAGTATGAACATGCGACGCCGCGTGGAGGAAGAAGGCCTTCGGGTTGTAAACTCCTGTCATGAGGGAGTAAGTGTATGCAAGTTAATACCTTGCATACTTGACAGTACCTCAAGAGGAAGTCACGGCTAACTCTGTGCCAGCAGCCGCGGTAATACAGAGGTGGCGAGTGTTGTTCGGATTTACTGGGCGTAAAGGGTCCGCAGGCGGCTTTGTGTGTCAGATGTGAAAGCCCACGGCTTAACCGTGGAATGGCATTTGAAACTACAGAGCTAGAGTACAGGAGAGGATAGGGGAATTCATGGTGTAGCGGTGAAATGCGTAGATATCATGAAGAACACCGGTGGCGAAAGCGCCTATCTGGACTGATACTGACGCTCAGGGACGAAAGCCAGGGGAGCAAAGAGGATTAGATACCCTCGTAGTCCTGGCCATAAACGGTG
>CAZTEK010000299.1:0-2403 GCA_964612095.1 uncultured Verrucomicrobiota bacterium | reverse complement strand
ATTCAAAGCATGGCAGCCCGTCGAGGTCTCGACCTGTCTACTTCTGACTCTGAAGACGTTCTTTAAGCGTAGTAACCCGTTCGCGTGATTCAGCGCGGCTGACGGCCAGTCCCATCGCTTTTTTCGTACCAACGAGCACGGCAAATTTCTTAGCGCGCGTAACAGCGGTGTAAAACAAGCTACGCTGAAGCATGACGAAGTGCTGAGTGTGTACCGGTATGATAACGCAGGGATATTCACTTCCTTGTGATTTGTGAATGGTGATGGCGTAGGCGTGCACCAGTTCGTCGAGCTCGCGAAATTCATATTGCACACGGCGATCATCAATCTTCACCACGATTTCGCGCTGTTCTTCGTCAATCGTCACAATACGGCCCAGATCGCCGTTAAAAACATCTTTGTCATAGTCATTTACAGTCTGCATAACGCGATCGCCTTCGCGAAAAACTGTACCAAAGCGCTCAATTTCACGGCCCGTCGGATTTAACAATCCCTGCATCACCTGATTCAGATTGCGTGCACCCAACTCGCCCCGTTGCATCGGTGTCAGAATCTGAATGTCATCAATCGGATTAAATCCAAGCCGCTGAGGAAGCGATTCGCTGACCATTTTACTAATGACGCCAATCACCTTCTGCGCTTCTTCGGCTTCGACAAAATAGAGATCGGACGATTTGTCGCCCTCTTCTGGGAACTCAGGTAGCTGTCCGTGATTGATGCGGTGCGCGCCGGTAACAATTCGGCTTTCAGCGGCTTGCCGGAAAATTTCGGTCAGCGCAACAACTGGCACAGCACCGGAGGCGATGATGTCGCAGAGTACGCGACCCGGCCCGACCGACGGAAGCTGGTCTGAGTCGCCGACAAAAATGACCGCCGCTCGTTGAGGAATCGCCTGCAACAGCTGGTAAGCTAACACCTGATCAATCATGCTGGATTCATCGATAATGAAAACATCGCCTGCGAGCAGATTATCTTCGTTGTGCCGAAAGCCGCCGGTGCCTGGATTAAAAATCAAGAGCCGATGAATCGTCTTGGCTTCCAGTCCGGTCGTCTCGCTCAACCGTTTGGCGGCACGGCCGGTCGGCGCACAAAGCACAACGGTCAGTTTTTTAGCAGCCAAAACCTGAATGATCGAATTCACGAGCGTGGTTTTACCAACACCGGGTCCGCCGGTGATGACCATCACTTTGGCCTGCACCGCGAGACGCAACGCCTCGCACTGGTTTTCCGATAATTGGATTTTCGTTTTCTTCTGCACCCAATCGAGCGCTTTTTCAAAATCAATGTTCGGACAGGGATGCCTGCCGTAATTCAGTTCGGTCAGTTTTTTAGCGAAAGCCCATTCGGCGAAGTAAAGCTTGGGTAAATAAATCAGTGTACGACCCTGCCGGTCTTCGTCCAATATCAGCCGCTTTTGAGCAATCAACCAGTCCAGTGCGCCGGAAATCTGTTCAGGTTGAATTTCAAGCAATTCGACGGTTTTGCTTTGTAAATCTCCACGCGGTGCGGCGCAGTGTCCGCTAGTGGTCAACTCCTGCAGGACGTATTCAATTCCAGCACGGGCGCGCAGTTCAGAATCTTTGGCGATGCCAAGTTTTTGTGCAATACCGTCGGCAATTAAAAACCCGATGCCGTGAATGTCGCGGGCCAAACAGTACGGGTCCCGCTGAATTAATTCGATGGAACGCTCGCCATAGGTTTTGTAGATTCGGAAAGCACGCGCCGTGCTCACACCATGACTAAAGAGAAAACTCATGATCTCGCGGACACCCTTCTGCTCCGCCCATGCCGCACGGATACTGGCGCGGCGGCCCGGGCCGATTCCCTCCACCTTGAGCAGTTTGGCTGAAGAATTTTCGATCACGTCAAAAACATCGCGCCCAAAAGCCTGCACCAACCGCTCGGCATATTCCTTGCCGATGCCGCGAATCATGCCGGAGCCAAGAAACTTTTTGATGCCGTCCAGCGTGTCGGGCTGAGAAATCCTCATTGCGTCCGCTTTAAACTGCTTACCGTAATGAACGTCGGATATCCATTCGCCGTCGGCGGCCAGCCATTCACCGGGGTTGGCGCTTGAAACGGTGCCGACAACCGTTACGAGGTCTTTATGTCCGCGGACTTTGACGCGCAAGACGGCGTACCCGTTATCCTCATTACGGAAAACGGCCCGCTCGATCTGTCCATCGAGACGGCGATTGTCGTCTTTTTTTTGAGTGGTATTCATCTTTTAAGCCGATTGATGAGCGAATATAGTTCAGGCAAAAGGAACTCTCAATGGCCGAAGTAGATTATCAACAACTTGAGAAGCGGCTAGGCCGAACACTTCTTGCACAACGGCTAAGAATCCAAACACACCATGTAGCACGACTTTTTGGAAGTGGAAAGGTTTGGTTTCATATTGAA
>CAZTEK010000298.1:0-2407 GCA_964612095.1 uncultured Verrucomicrobiota bacterium | reverse complement strand
CCCAGCACGACGCTCGGCAGTCCGGCCATCATTTCGACGGCGGGTTTGATATGCAGCTTGGCGCGTGGCGATAAAAATTCGCTGGTGAAAACTGCGGCCAGTAGCGCGATCGGCACGCCGAACATCATGGAAAAAAGCGTTGCCTTGAGCGTACCGAAAATCAGCGGCATCAAACCGAACTTGGGCTCGAAGTCGTCGGTGCCGGAAGAGGATTGCCAAACATGTTCCGGCTTAGCGGAACCCTCGTACCAGACCGGAGTAAAGAGCGCGGCCGGTGTAATTTCAGGATGGCGTGGGTCGATCTTCCACTGCACCAAATGACTGGGGGTCAGCGCGAGCAGACCATCATCTTTCGGTGTCAACGCGATAGCCTGTACCGGCGAGTCGCCAGCGGCCAGATGCGCAAGCTGTTTCTGGCTGGTGATGTGAAACAAATCCACGGTGCCGTCGGCGTAGCCCGCCGCGACCATGCGGATACGCGACGACGAGGAGAGCGCCGTGACGGCCGCCGGACCTTGGAAGGTGTGGGCCTGAGTCAGGAACGTCTGCGACGGATTGTTGGGCGAAAAAGCAGGAAACCAGGCCTGAATGCGTCCGGTTGAATCGCCCGCCAGCAGTGTGGCGCGGCCCAGCAACGGCTGAAGCGAAGTCAGCTGGCGGTCCGGTTCAGGCACAAGGTCAATTCGTTCAATCAGTGCCGGACTGGTAAAATTGCGGGTATCGAAACGAAGCAGTGTTCCGTCGCGCCAGACCGCGCAAACGGTATCACCGAGACCGGAAAGAAGAATCCAGACCGGCGGATCGCGGTGATCCTGCGCTTTGTAAGGAATCACGGCGGCGGTGCGGCGAACCGTCACTTTGCCGGTCATGATGTTTTCGCGCTTGGTGAAGCGGAGAAGAGAAAGTGTTCCTTGGTCGTTCAACATCACGGAAATCTGACCGGCCGGACTGGTAGTCTGATCGAGCAGGCGAACCGCCGAAGAAGTTTCCCCGGGAAGTGGTTCTTCAAAAACGGCAGAGAGTTTAATGGAACGGAACTGTTCACCAGAAATGCGTTGAATCAGCACGCCGTTCCATTCGCCGACTCCATTTTCGCCCAGCGCCTGCAATTCCGGCGGCAGGTCTTTATCGGCGACATACGATGTTAAAAAATTAATCCGACCCATTTGAATCGAGCCGTCAGCAAACCCGCAAAGAGCCTCGGACGTTGTGTCATCGATAGTAAATGCCGTTAACGCGGCGTTGGTGAAAAGCATCTGTTCAGAAAGTAAGGCCCCGGTATCGAGCCGAGTGCAGACGAGGCGTCCATCGGCGTAAAGAACGCGGTTCATCAGTCCGTACTCGTCAGACTGGATCGAGAGCGGCTGTGCGCTGTCGGCCGCAGGCCGATTCAGCGTTTCACTGCCGTCAATGCGCGCCGGACGGAAAAGCGGAATGGTGACGTAGAGTAGATAAAAGAAAACGGTGGAGACGGCGATGATGGTGCCGATTCCACCGACGGTGATCAGTGATTTGGAAAAACGATCTGACAGACGCACACTCCAGTGCGTTTTTTTTCGCCGTGCCCGACCTGTAAAACTTTTCGCCATATTCTTATCAAAAAACCTCCGAGCGCACTTAAAGCACGCTCGAAGGTCTTCGTCCCACCTTTTTGGTTAGAAACCTGCTTTGATACCTACTGATTCAAGCGTCTTGCGGGCAATGTTGGCGGGTACTGGGAAGTAGCCGTCTTTGACCACATCCGTCTGCCCCTGCTTACTGAAGATATATTTGATGAACTCGCGGCGGAGCGGATCGAGTTCGCTGCCGGGTTTGACGTTCACATAGAGATACAGATAGCGGGACAGCGGATATTCGCCGGTGTAGGCGTTTTCCGGCGTGGCTTCTACGGGGTATGAAAAGGCATCCCGAGCCAGCGGAAGGGCGCGAACGTCGGCGGTCTTGTAGCCGATACCGCTGTAGCCGATAGCCCCTTTGTCGGTGGCAACACCTTGTACCACGGCGGAGCTGCCAGGTTGCTCTTTAACGGAGTCCTTGTAGTCACCTTTGCCGAGAGCGTTTTCTTTGAAGTATCCGTAGGTTCCGGATGCAGCATTACGTCCATAGAGACTGATTGGCAGATTCGCCCATTCGCCTTTGAGACCAAGCTGGCCCCAGCCGGTAATGTCTTCGGAATTGCCAAGCTTGCGGTTCTTCGAGAAAATCGCATCAACCTGAGTCAGTGACAGTGCCTTAATTGGATTATCCTTGTGAACATAAACGGCCAGCATATCAATACTGGTCGGAAGCTCGGTCGGCTTATAGCCGTATTTCGCAACGAATCCGTCAATTTCAAGCTGTTTCATCGCGCGACTCATCGGACCGAACGTCGCAGTGCCTTCGATCAGCGCGGGCGGCGCAGTAGAAG
>CAZTEK010000297.1:0-2407 GCA_964612095.1 uncultured Verrucomicrobiota bacterium | reverse complement strand
CCCGCCGCGATCTTATTGATCACATGATCCGGAAGCATCTGGATGTGCTGATTCACAGGCGGGACATTACTCGCTTTTTCCGATGTTGGGAAGATTTTGGACACACCAGCGAGAAAAAGAAAAAGCACCCGAGAAGTGCGGGTGTTTGTTGTAAATCCGGATCAAGGGGCCGTCGTTGATGTCTTCTTGGGTTTTCAGCTTTTTATTACGGCGAATCAGGCAGGCGCTGAACCCGCCGAGACCAAAGATCAGCGCCGTGGCTGGTTCAGGAACCGCCTTCCAATAACCGGAAACAACGCCGCCCAGATTATAATTATAGAAGGAGTTTTATTTTTAACCTGTTTATATGTAGGTAGTTTCACTACCACAAAAGGCTAATTGGTGGGCGTTTTTTTTCGCTGGGTTTCCCACCACTCGAGCTCGGTTGTATGGCGCCCGGCGGTGCGGGCGGAGAATTTGAAGTAGAGGAAGGCGTCGAGAAAGCTACGGTGGCGAAGCATCCGTTTAGCATTTTGGGGTGTGGTTTTCAAAAACCGCGGCTGTCCCATCATGATTTCAGCAATGTGGTGCGTGATGGCTTTGGGAATACGAATACGGTCAAGCTGGCGGATGTGGCGGTGCGTTGCTTCTTGCAATGCTTCAGCGTGTGCCAGCCCCTCGTTGGTCGCGATCTGCGCGGCAACCCATTCGTGATATTCACCGAAGATGAGCGCAAAGAGCAGTGCGGGGTCAACGTTGAATCCGGCGGCGCGCCAGCGGTCGATCTGTGCAAAGCTTTTATTAAGCCAGTGGGTTTTACTTTCGCCATCGGGTGCTTTTAGCCAAGCGCCGAGTTCGGGGAAAAGATGTTCGAAGACGTGGAGTTCGCAGCAGAGGGTGAAGACCCGTTCGGCTTTTCCACAACTGAGTAGTTTTTGAATTTCTTCATATAGGCGTGACGAAGAGGTGCCTTCTAGCTTTTCAGCATGGCGACGGATGGCTTCGCGAGCCGTTGGTTCAATTTCAAAGTCGAGGGCGGCGGAAAAACGGATCGCACGAAGGATACGTACTGGATCTTCGGTAAAGCGCTGTTCAGGGTCGCCGATAACTCGAAGAATACGGTCGGCGAGGTCGCGCCGGCCATGGACGTAGTCGATGATGGAAAAGTCGTCTATGTTATAGAATAGGGCGTTGACGGTGAAGTCGCGGCGCAGGGCGTCTTCCTCGGGGGTTCCGAATAGGTTGTCACGCAAAACGAGGCCGTCTTTGGCTAGAAAGGTATTATTGTCGCTGGGCACTTCGTCGTCAGGTGGCGTAGGGGCCCGAAAAGTGGACACTTCGATGTTTTCATCGTGGAAGTAAACATGCGCTAATCGAAAGCGTCGACCAATGAGGCGGCAATTTCGGAAAACTCGGCGAACTTCTTCTGGCGTGGCGTTGGTGGCCACATCGAAATCTTTTGGGTTCCGTCCGAGCAATAGGTCGCGCACGCCGCCGCCAGCCAGGTAGGCGAGATAGCCAGCATCTTTGAGGCCGTAGAGGACTTTAAGCGCAGAGGCGCTAATTTGTTTTCGACTAATGGGGTGGTCGGGGCGAGCTATAATTTGCGGGTCCATACAGAAAAATCCTAACGGCAAGGCAACAGGTCCTCAAGAGAAACCCAATTTATAAAAGACCATAACGGCTGAGCGTGGGTGGAATGGTTATCGAGTGGTTCGGCTTTCGTCATAGCGGGCGTAAAGGTACAAGCGCGGGTGCGTAGACAAAAGGCTTTTTTCTTCCGAAAAGGGGTAATTTTTGTATTCGGCTTAGATGGGTTCGCCCACTTGTTCTTGAATCCAGCGGAGAATGACGCTAACAACATAAGAGACTTCTTTTTCTGAGAGTTCGATGCCGGTTTTGATGCCGTGGAATTTTTCGAGCTTGATTCGATCACTTGTGCCGGTGGCATGTTGGGCGATAAAGACAGGGTGTCCTTTGAGCGGCGTTTGGCGGCCATCATTTTTTGGGTCAGCTGGCGCAAGCCGTTTTTTTACAAAGTCGGTCGCATGAAGCCTAAGAATATCAATGCCTCGCGACAAGACATACTCCTTTTCAGGCTCACCGATAGCAGGTGAAACAATTTGTTTTGAGCGGGAAAGTTTTGATTTAAGCACTTTCCACTGTTTGTCATCTATATTCTGCACGTCATCCACCGTCTCTTCCCTAAAAAATCAGCTCCAGCACAGGCCAAAGCATAAACCTCAGGAGCTTAACTGGCAAGGGGAGAACGAATTTCATTTTTGAAACCGTTGACTTTGCAAAAAGTTCCTGTTTAATACGCGCTCCGTTTTGCAAAAAAAGCGCTCGTGGTGAAATTGGTAGACACGCAAGATTCAGGTTCTTGTGCCGAGAGGTGTGGAGGTTCGAGTCCTCTCGAGCGCACCAA
>CAZTEK010000296.1:0-2411 GCA_964612095.1 uncultured Verrucomicrobiota bacterium | reverse complement strand
CGCCTTTATGTGTCAGACCCGGCTCGCGGAAATGGACGTGGCAGTCAATCATACCAGGCAGAAGGGCTTTGCCGTTGGCATCGATGACGATATCGGCGGCGGCGCAAATTTCACGGTCAATCCGGTCGATCCGTCCGTGGCGGATGAGAACATCGGCGGTGCGATTTAACCCGTCGCTGATTACGTCTGCATTTTTTATTAGGATACTTTGCATAGGAGTTTTTTTCGCCAGAGGATAATAACTGCGCCTAGGATCATAAAGGATGAATAGAGCTGACCCTTAGTGAGCCAGCCGAAGTAGATGGTGCTGTCGGGTTCGCGGAAGCATTCGCTGGCGATGCGTGCGGCGGCGTATAGGATGAGAAATACGGCGCTCAGGCTGCCGTTGCGTTTACCCCACGTTGTGCGGCGGATGAGCCATAGCGCGATGAATAGAACGAGTCCTTCGCCGAGTGCTTCATAAATCTGTGACGGGTGGCGCGGTGTCGGGATGAGGTCTTCAGCCTGTGGAAAGATCACTGCCCATGCGACGTCCGTCGGGCGGCCCCAGAGTTCTCCGTTCACAAAGTTGGCAATGCGTCCGCAAAACAGGCCGATTGGCGCAACCAGAGCGAGGCCGTCGGTGATGTTCCAGAAGTTGTATTCCTTTTTCCATGCCGTGCAGAGTACAACGAGAATGACGCCAAGGATGCCGCCATGGCTGGCCATGCCGCCTTCCCATACGCGGAAAAGAAAGAGCGGGTCTTGAATGAAGATATCCCACGCATACAGCAGGACGTAACCAAGCCGTCCGCCAAGGAAGACGCCGTAAATCGCCAGGTGGACGATGAAGTTGCCGAGTTCCTGCGGCGGCACGGCGAATTCACCGCGTTTGGACATGCGGAGCAGGAGCAGGTAGCCGCCGAGGAACCCGAGCAGGTAGGCAAGTCCGTACCAGCGGACGGCCAGCGGCCCCCAGATATGGAAAATCACCGGATCAAGGTTATGAACCCAGTATTCCATCATTTCGATCCTTCCATCATCCATCTGACAACTCGCTGGATCTGGCGATCCCAGTAGCCCCACTCGTGGAGTTCGCCTTCGTGTTCTTCGTAGGTGAGGTTCAGCTTTTTGGCGTGGTTGCGGAAGGTGAGGTTTTCGGGATAGAGAAAGTCGCCGGTTCCGCAGCACTGGTAGAATTTTGTTTTTGCGGACCTCGGAAAACGGTCAACCAGTGCGAGCAGGTCATTGGCGCTGCCGGGCAGTTTATTGAGCGGGCCGAAGATATCTTCGTATTCGTTCTGACCCGTCGCTTTGCGTTCCGTGGCAATCGTGTTGATGTCGAGGCAACCGGAGAGACTGGCGGCGGCGGCATACCGGTCGGGATGCGTCAGCGCCAGTTTGAAAGCACCGTAGCCGCCCATGGAAAGTCCGGCGACGAATGTTTTTTTCCAATCATTGGAAACTTTGAAGAACGACTGGACGATCTGCGGCAGTTCTTCGCTGATGAACGTCCAGTAGGCGGCTCCGCCGCGCGCCATGTCGGTGTAGAAGCTGCGGTTGACAGCGGGCATGACGACGGCCAGCGGATAGTTGGCGACGTATCGCTCAATCGAAGTGCGGCGCAACCAGATGGTGTGGTCGTCGGAGAGTCCGTGCAGGAGATAGAGAACGGCGGGGTCTTCGGAGGCAGTGCTTTCCATGCCGATCTGCGTCTGTGCCTTCTGCGGCAGGATGACGTTCATCGCCGTGCAGATTTTGAGTGCGTCCGAGTAAAAGTTGCATTGCACTAGTGCCATAAAAGTCCTTGGAATAATGGAATGTTGGAACAGTGGAATATTGGGGGTTAACTTCTGCTGTCTGAATAGGTTTCGTTTGACTCTCTAATGATGAATGAGTCATCCCAATCATCATTTGCTTGCTTTGATTGAAGCGATTCGATGAGTTTTTTTAGTCCATTTTCTAGTTTGTATGCGAGCGCATCCATTTTCTCGAACTGCTGCTCCGTGATATGTTCAGCGGGACAATAGACGTGAAGAGCAGAGACGCTTTCCCCGGCGGAGCCTTGCGCTATATTCAGGTGCTGTAAGTACTCTTTAATTCCCCGGCGACAATATCCTTCCGCAATATTCCGATGGATTGAATCAACAGATGCGATTTGCTGTGAAGCGATCCGTTTCAGTTCGTAGGGAAAATGTTTAATAACCGACCATGTCAAAATGTACAGATCACGGGCATCCTGCCAAACACGCAACTGCATATACCCTCGGTTGATGTTTTTCCTCTGTTCCATTATTCCACTATTCCCATATTCCACCATTCCATTCCCTAGAGGCTGGAGCCTCGCCAGTGGAGCTTTTCGCTGAGGACGGAAAAATAGCTGTAGTTAGGCAGATGCAGGAAGGTGACGGGTGTATTGCTGCGGGTTATCC
>CAZTEK010000295.1:0-2419 GCA_964612095.1 uncultured Verrucomicrobiota bacterium | reverse complement strand
CCGTAGGCAGACAACTGAAAGGAATAGAACTATGGCAACGACATCAAAAGTTTTAGGAATCGACCTCGGAACAACCAATTCCTGTATGGCAATTATGGAGGGCGGCGAACCTACCGTTATCCCAAATGCTGAAGGCGGACGCACAACCCCGTCCGTAGTGGCGTTCACTAAGGACGGCGAGCGACTGGTCGGCCAAGCGGCCAAACGTCAGGCGGTAACCAATCCGAAAAACACCATCTTCTCAGTAAAACGTTTCATGGGCCGTAGCTACAGCGAAGTAGCTCACGAAATTGAACTAGTGCCCTATCAGGTGGTGAAAGCCTCCAACGGCGACGCCAACATTAAGATTGGCGAAAAAACCTACGCACCACCGGAAATCTCCGCGATGATTCTTCAGAAGATGAAAACTGATGCGGAAGCCTATCTCGGCGAGAAAATCACCCAAGCCGTGATCACGGTTCCGGCCTACTTCAACGACCGTCAGCGCCAAGCAACTAAAGATGCTGGCAAAATTGCCGGCCTCGAAGTGTTGCGTATTGTCAACGAACCGACGGCCGCGTCATTGGCTTACGGCCTCGACAAGAAGCACGACGAAAAAATCGCCATCTACGACCTCGGCGGCGGAACGTTCGATATTTCGATTCTCGACATCGGCGATGGCGTGTTCGAAGTGGCCGCCACCAACGGCGACGGACACCTCGGCGGCGACGACCTCGACCAGAAGGTAATGGACTGGCTGGTTCAAGAATTCAAAAAAGAACAAGGCGTCGACCTCTCCAAAGATCCGATGGCCCAGCAACGCCTCAAAGAAGCGTCCGAAAAAGCCAAATGCGAACTCTCCAGTTCGAATTCAACCGACATTAACCTGCCATTCATCACGGCGGACGCCAGCGGCCCGAAACATCTAAACCTCACCCTCACCCGCGCCAAACTGGAACAACTGGTGGACGATCTGATCGCCCGCGCAGAAGGTCCGGTAAAAGCCTGTTTGCAAGATTCAAAGCTGAGCACCAGTCAGATTGACGAAGTGATTCTAGTCGGAGGCTCCACCCGGATGCCACGCGTACAGAACTCGGTAAAAGCGCTGTTTGGCGGCAAAGAACCGCATAAAGGTGTAAACCCGGACGAAGTAGTCGCGGTCGGCGCGGCGATTCAGGGCGGTATCATGAAAGGCGAAGTGAAAGACGTGCTTCTGCTCGACGTAACTCCGCTGACGCTCGGTATTGAAACGCTCGGAGGCGTACGCACCCCGCTGATCGAACGCAACACGACCATTCCGACCAAGAAGAGCGAGATTTTTTCAACGGCCGCTGACAACCAGCCCGCCGTAGATATTCACGTTCTCCAAGGTGAACGTAAAATGTCGCGCGACAACAAAACGATTGGCCACTTCCAGCTCGACGGCATCCCGTCCGCTCCGCGCGGCGTTCCACAGATTGAAGTGACGTTCGACATCGACGCCAACGGCATTTTAAACGTGAAAGCCAAAGATCTCGGCACAGGCAAGGAACAACACATCACCATCACGGCTTCGAGCGGTCTATCGAAAGACGAGATCGAAAAAATGATGCGGGATGCGGAAGCCCACGCCGCCGAAGACGAAAAAGCCAAGGAACGCGTTGACCTGCACAATCAGGCTGATAGCACCGTCTTCCATACGGAAAAATTCCTGAAGGAAAATGGCGATAAGATTTCCGCCGACAACAAAGCCGCAGTCGAAGCGGCAATTACACCGGTCAAGGAAGCGCTCAAGAGCGACAACGATGAGCAGATCAAATCGGCCATGGAAAAACTGAACGAAGTTATGCAAGCGGCGGCTACAGAAATGTATTCCAAGGCACAACCCGGTGCACAGGCTCATCAGCAGGAAAGTGGCGATCAGCCCAAAGGCGAAAAACAGGCCGATGGTGATGTGATCGATGCCGACTACAAGATGGACGACGATAAGAAGAAGTAGAACCGCAGAATATTGAACAAAGAATATCGAATGCCGAAGTTCGGCAAACAGGAAATATCAACCACAACAGGAGGAGTGCATACATGAACATTAAACCGTTAGGCGACCGCGTATTGGTCGAACCAATTAAAGAAGCCGAAATGAAAAAAGGCGGCATCATCATTCCTGATACCGCTAAAGAGCGTCCTCAGGAAGGCAAAGTAATCGCCTTGGGAACTGGCAAGCTGGACGACAACGGCAAAGTTATTCCCTTCAACGTGAAAAAAGGCGACACCGTACTCATGCCGAAATACGGCGGAACGGAAGTCAAAATGGGCGGCAAGGAATACCAGATCATGCGCGAAGAAGACATCCTCGCGGTCATCGGCTAATTCCCACTAAAATTAATTACTAGGAGAATATAGATTATGGCTAAACAGATGAAATTTGATGTAGATGCCCGCGACGCGATGCTCAAAGGCG
>CAZTEK010000294.1:0-2424 GCA_964612095.1 uncultured Verrucomicrobiota bacterium | reverse complement strand
CCGGTGAGAAAGGCGTATCCCAGCGAAAAATAGAAAAGCAGATGCGGGCCGAAATCGAGGCTCGGAAGAAGCAACCCGGCGCTATAAATCATGCTGGCGGCCGCTGGCGATGGAAGCCCGAGGAAACAGCCGTCATTTTTGTTTTCTATGGTCAGCAAGGTGTTATAACGCGCCAGCCGCCATAAGGTGCAGGCGAGATAAAACAAGGCAACCGCCCAGATCATCAGTATGCCGCCGGTCGAGGCTTCGGGGCAGTTGCGACGGATGAAAACAAAAACAGTAACCGCCGGAGCGACGCCGAAAGAGATCGCGTCCGCCAGAGAATCCAGATTGGCTCCGTGCAGACTTTTTGCATTCAGCTTTCGTGCCGTCAGTCCGTCGAGCGTGTCAAACAGCATGGCGCCCAGCAGCAGCCAGATGCAAACCTCGGGAAACGGCTGACCTCGCGCATAGCTGGCTACCCCATAAACAATGGAGGCAAATCCACAGAAGGCATTGCACAGCGTGATTAGGCTTGGTATCGGATTGAACTGTTTTTCCGCTTCGCCGGATATTGAATTTTCATCATTCATCATAATAAGAGAGTTAGATTTCGACATAACCCATTAAGGTACTTCCAGATCGCACCTTATCGCCGATCTGAACGCGGACGGTTATGCCGCTTTCGGCTGGGAAATACAACTCGGTACGTGAGCCAAACTTGATCATCCCGTAAATCTCGCCTTTTTTCAAAACGTCTCCCGGTTGCGGAACGCAGACAATTCGGCGGGCAATAGCCCCTGAAACTTGACGGATGGCGACTGGGAATTGTTTCCCGCCCGCCGAGCCCGTACCGGCGATTACCAGCGATTCGTTTTCCTTAGAGCAGCGTTTATCGCGGGCATCCAGAAATTTGCCTTCTTTATATTTCCGGTATTTCACGGCCATGTCGCACGGCGCGCGGTTTACATGGACATCCAGCACCGAAAGGAAAATGCCGATACGCGTCAGTTTCTGTCCGGCAAAAATTTCAATTCCGTGGTCTGTCACGGTTTCAATATCGCGAACCACGCCGTCGGCCGGCGAAACCAGTGCGTTTGGATCGGCGATGATTTTACGAACCGGAACCCGAAAAAAGGCGGCCACGGCCAGCCAGAGCAACCAAGTCAGTCCCAGAAGGACATATCCAGCGACCGGACAGCAGCGTGCCGTCAGCCAAACCCATACCGTCGACAAAACCAGCGCAATCACTGCTCCGCCCAGCCATTCCCGTAACCCGTGTTTTGTCAGTCGCATAATTTTAATTCCTTAGTTTTCCGGCAGATCATTTTTGCTGTTTTTCGATGGAGCCGCCGCGCCCGGTAGCGTCGTACCATTTCTGCTGTGATAAAATATCCCGGCACCGCTGACAACAGTCCAAAAAGTACGCCACCTGCCAGAAAGCAAGCAACCAGCTCGCCGCCCAGAGACCACCATGTTTCCATAGACGGACTACGAAGAGCGTTCAATACCAGATGTTTGATCGAATCATACGACAGCGGACTTCCGATGATCAAACTGCCCAGATAGCACTGGATAGGATAAACCACCGGCATGTTGAGAGGATTGGTGACCCAGGTAGCCAGTAATGCTGAACCTTTTGCACCGCGAATCAGCAGAGCCAGCAGAAGCGCTAGCGGCATTTGACCGAGGGGCGTGATGAAGGCAGAAAACAAACCGACCGCAACACCGCGGCCGACATACGCGGGGGTGCCGCGATGCCGCATTAACTTCAGATAAAATTTTAATGTTTTTCCCGGTTTTTTTCGCATAACGCTTTTCCAGAAAAGCAACATAGCGAAGTTTCCGAATATTGGAACTTCTCACTTCATGTTTTAACGCAACAAATCCGCCGCTTCCGGTAGCGCAGCACCATTTCCGTGGTGCAAAAATAGCCAATGACCGCAAACGCAGAGCCCAGAAGCAGTCCGCCTGCCAGAAACGAAGCCATCAGCTCGCCGCCCAGAGCCCACGCCGTTTCCCAGGACAGGTTGTCAACAAAGTCCATGACCAGTCGTTTAATCAGCGTATACGACAGCGGATCGCCGATGAGGTAACTGCCCAGATAGCACTGAACCGGATAAAGTACGGAAATAGTGAGCGGGTTGACGATCCAGGTCGATAAGACCGCCGCGCCTCGCGCCCCGCGAACCAGCATCGCCAGCAGAAACGCCAACAGCATGTGACCGGCAGGTATGATAAAAGCGGAGAAAATTCCTGCCGCAACGCCGCGACCGACACTCTCCGGCGTGCCCGGATGCCTCATCAGCCGCAAATATAATTTTAACGAGTTTCTCGGACGCTTACGCATAACGCTCTTTTAAAAGGGGGAGCAGTGTACCGGAGTCCCCAGAGATTGGAAACCCTTCGCGCTTCATTTTTTGCCACAGGGGATTGTCGCGCTGG
>CAZTEK010000293.1:0-2426 GCA_964612095.1 uncultured Verrucomicrobiota bacterium | reverse complement strand
TGCCGGATGAAGCCCGTGGCCCAGTCGAAGAGGATGACGAGGATGATCCGCGCTGGGATTTGGTGCGCCAGCTGGTCGAATACAAAAAGTTTAAAGACGTGGCCGGGTTTCTCGGGCAGCTTGAAGAGATTCAGGAAAATGTTTTTTCGCGCGAAGGCGAACACGTCGAACTCGGCGCACGGCCGGAGATCGGCATGTCGGATGTCAGCATATTCGACCTGATCAGTGCATTGAATCAGGCGCTCGACCGTGTGCCGCGAGAGGAGCTGAATGAAATCTTTGCTGAGCAATACACGGTCAGTGAGAAGGTTGACTATTTATTGGAGCTTACAAGGAATGGTAAGCCGCTGACGTTGGGCCGTCTGTTCCGTGGAATGCGTTCGCGTCATGAGATTGTTTGTACGTTCCTCGCCGTATTGGAGTTGATTAAACTCAATCGGCTTGCTGCGCGGCAGGATAATCATTTTGATGAAATCGTCATTGAACAGGTAGAGGGCGGTGAGCCCGAACCGACTTTGCAGGAGGATGTAACCGTATGAGCGATATAGAAGTGCTCCCTGAACTCAAACAAATCATTGGCGCGTTGCTATTTGCAGCCAAGAAGCCGCTGACGTCTAAAGAAATCCGCAAGGCGCTGGTCGATGCCGGCGCCAGTTATGGCGGCCCTTACCAGCAGTTTTCGGAATTCAAAGAGGATGATATTCTGTCCGCCATTGAAGAGCTGAAAACGGAATTAACCCATGGCAGTACAGGCTTATGTATCGCCGAAGTGGCGCATGGGTTTCGCCTGCAGAATGAGGTCAATTGCGGACCGTGGGTTCGCACGCTGCTCGATAAAGACCAGACGGCGCGGCTTTCTAAGCCTGCGCTTGAAACGCTCGCCATTATCGCCTACCGCCAGCCGATTTTGCGTTCCGAAATCGAGTCGGTTCGCGGGGTGGCCGTTGATCAGGTATTACGCAATCTGGTCGAAATGCAGTTGGTTAAGGTGACGGGCCGAAGCGAGCTGCCGGGGCGCCCGTGGCTTTTTGGTACCACACAGCGGTTTCTTGAGCATTTTGGTCTACGCAGTCTTGAAGAAATGCCCGGCATGGAGGAACTCAAACGGATGGTTCCGGTTGAAAAACCGGAGCGGACAAAACCTTTCCCTGCGATGGAAAAAGAGTTAGAACTGCGGGCGCAACAGGCGGTAATGGAGGAAGACGATGAGTTTGGAGAAGCTGAGGAAGCAGATTGATGGTCTCGACGAAGAGCTGATTAAGCTGCTCAACGAGCGGATCAAAATTGCGCTCGAGATCGGGAAAACCAAAAAAGAGCAGGGCGGAGAAATTTATGTTCCGTCCCGTGAAAAGGCGGTTTTTGAGCGTGTCGCTCGGCTCAATAATGGCCCGCTTCCCGAGGAATCGGCGCGTGCTATTTATCGCGAAATTATGTCGGCGGCCCTTGCGCTGGAGAGCAATCTCAAGATTGCCTACTTGGGTCCGCCAGCGACTTTCACACATCAAGCCGCGCATGCTAAATTTGGAGCCAGTGTGGATTATCATCCGGTCGGTACCATTACCGATGTATTTGCCGCCGTTGAACATGGTTCCGCCGATTATGGTGTTGTCCCGATTGAAAATTCTATCGAAGGGGCTGTGACGCATACCTTTGATCAGTTCACCAATACGACGCTTAAAATTTGTGCGGAAATTTATTTGCCGGTTTCGCTGTATCTGCTCGCCTCGGTGCCCAGAGATAAAATCACTCGCGTCTGTAGTAAACAGGAAGCGATTGGTCAGTGTCGCCGCTGGCTGGGTGAAAACCTCTCTGGGGTAGAGATAAACGCCGTCAACAGCACGGCGCTGGCCGCCGAAATGGCCGCGGGAAGTGATTGCGGAGCCATTGCCAGTCTGTTGGCCGCTGAGCTCTATAACCTGAACATCATTGCTGAGAATATTCAGGATGCCAGCGGCAATACGACCCGCTTTCTTGTTATCGGACGCAAATATGGCGAGCCGACCGGCGAAGATAAAACATCCATCTACTTCGGTATCAAAGACGAAGTTGGGGCATTGCACGATGCGTTGGATGCGCTCAAGATCAATGGCATCAACATGACCAAAATCGAATCGCGGCCCAGCAAAAATAAAGCGTGGGAATATTACTTTTTCGTGGACTTTGAAGGACATGCGGATGATCCGCATGTCAAAGACGCGCTCACGGCACTGGCGAAACATTGCGCCGTGCTTACCGTGCTCGGCTCATACCCGAAGGCGGATGATTGATTTTCCAAGGATCGGAAGCGGTATGAGTGAAACACTGAAAATATCAGTTGGTGTCGTCGCTTGGAACGAAGAATCCAGTATTGCGCTCGCGTTAGAATCCATTCTTAAGCAGTCGATTTTTCGTAGCACGAAAGGTCTCGATTGCGAAACGGAATTGAT
>CAZTEK010000292.1:0-2432 GCA_964612095.1 uncultured Verrucomicrobiota bacterium | reverse complement strand
CATGACCGCACTAGCACAGACTGTTCTGGAAGAAGCAATGCGCCTCCCGTCGGTAGACCGCGCCATGCTGATTGAAAAGCTGATTTCCAGCTTCGATGCCGCCAAGCGGAAAACCATAGATGCCGCGTGGGTTGCGGAAAGCGAAGATCGTCTGAATGCCTACCGTACCGGCAAGCTGACCGCGCGTCCTTTCGACGACGTGATGAAAGACCTGAATGCATGAACGTGCGGATTCTTTCAGCGGCTGAGCATGAATTTCTGGATGCCGTTCATTATTACAACGACGAATGTCCCGGGCTTGGATTTGAATTCGCGGCGGAAGTTCAAAACACCATTGATCGCATCAAAAACAATCCCGAGGCCTGGGCTCCGCTCTCGGCGAGAATCCGCCGATGCCTCACCCAACGCTTTCCTTTCGGCGTGATCTACGAACTGGCGAACGATGAAATTCTAATCGTCTCCGTCATGCACATGAACCGTCACCCCGAATCGTGGAAAAGGCGGCTGTAAGCTTATTGCAACCGAAGTCTGAAAGGTTTTGCTCCGTCAAAACCGTTTCCGTCAAATCTCATACCAGATTCGCACGGTAATCGGTATTTATTATCAACGTGGGACAGGGTTGTCACTTCCTTCGGGCGTTGCTTTGCAAAATAGCAAAGCCTCTCTCCCGTTGGTCGAGTCCAGCCTGTCTGGACAGGCAAGATGCCTGTCCCACTTTTCACCGAACATCATCCGAATCTGGTATCATGCGTCAATTTCCTTGAATCTCGCCAGCAGCCTTTCGGTCGCAGGCTTCGACAACTTGAGCTTGTTCGCCAATTTACCAAACCCGGCAACCGCACTGCGGACTTGTTCGATAATTTCAGCAGCCTCTCGTGGACGCAAATCCACTTGGACGGCCAATTTCAGCAAGTGTTCCCGGCGCGGATTCTGTCCCTCCCCAGCGACGGAAAGAGTCTGCCAGCCGTTCGGGCCGGGATGGAAAGTAAAATCAAACAACGGTGCCAAACGCCAGACTCCGTCCGGGCCCATCAGAAACGCGAAGTTCTTCAGATGGTCGTCCCGGTTGCAGGCCAGCACATTCAGACAGGCTCGCCGAAACAGCTCCCGCTTCTGTGCATAGTCGCGAGTCAAAGACTCGGTCAATCGAAAGAGCATGTCGTATTCGTCTCCCGGCGTCCGGTAGTCGGCGTGCAAAAGACCGGCCGCCGAGTGCAAATGCAGTCGTTGGCCTGGCGCCGGACGATCAAAGCGACGGACGGCAAAAAAACGTCCGATGTCGGTCTGAATCAGCCGGTGTTCCGGCACATCGGCACCAGCCGCCGCCGCCATCTCGGCATAAGCATACTCCAGCGGCCCGGCATCCGGACCATCGGCCCGGGCGTTGAACTTGATAATCCAATGGGCATAACCTGACGGCAGATCGCCATCTCCCGGCAACACTTTCCCGATTGATGCTTTGCCGTTTTCGGGCAAGCCCACCAGAACCTTGGGGCGCGCACCGCCCGAAGTGCCGCCCAACCGCCGTAGCTCGGGAAGCGCGTCCTCAATTTGATCCGCATTAAAATCCCAAGCCTGCGTGCCCAGACCCGCGAGATCCAGTTCCTCATTGGGTAAAGACGCGTTCTCCTGCGGCGGATGAAAAGTCAAAGCCCCCATCGCCCGCTCGCCCGCATAGGCCAATCGCTCCAACACGCCCGGCAGGCGACCCAGTGTTTTCTGAAAATGCCGATCCACCAGACGCCGTCCCCAGCTATCCGGCAACGCATCCTCAAAAACACCAAAAACCTCCATCCGCCCGCGGCCATCATACACCTGCACGCCCGGTCGCACCGGCAGACGAACCGGTGAAACAGGAAGATTCAACCCAAGAAAAGATTCTGCATACTGAAAGACCACGTCACGATTTACCAGAGCCAGCGTTCCAACCGTGTACTCGCGATCCGGCGCAAACCGTAAACGCACTTCAAGCGAATCCAGGCTCATGACGTCACCCCCGGAAGTTTGCGCAGGCGCACCCGCTGCCGGGGCGGCGAAGGGTTCTTTAGTTCGGCGAGATCGTTGGGCAACGACGCCTTCTGCAACAACTCCTGAACATGAGCATGGAACCCATCCAGTTCACCCAGCGCCTGCAACACGCGCAGCAGATTATCCACCCCGCCCTGGCCCTCGCGCTCCAGCCGCGACAAACTCGCAACCGGCACGCCAGACTTGGATGCCAACAGCGGTTGAGTCAGCCCCTGCCGTTGCCGCACCAGTCGCACCCACTGCCCCAGCGCCTGCCGAGTCTCACGCGGACGCATCATCTGAATCGTATTGTTAATCAAAGCGTTTGTCCTATCTGCCAAACACGTTATTACAATATACGGTAATTATCAATAAAATAACGGATTAATTACAATGGGTGGAAATTAATTAGCCATCGGACGCCC
>CAZTEK010000291.1:0-2433 GCA_964612095.1 uncultured Verrucomicrobiota bacterium | reverse complement strand
ACCGATGTCCATTGCCCAATACGGCGCGAAAAGCGTGATTATCTATCACGGCCTCTAGCTGAGCGTCTAGTAAAATAGTTTCACATTCGCTCATTTTTAAGAGCGGCCCATCATACCGACCCGCCTCACCGGTACAAGCTCCAATTCCATAAAAAATTTATGAGTCAAAATCTGCATGAAACGGGCTTATTCCAACATTAAAACTCAACGCGCGGCACAATAGACGCTTCCGGCGTGGACTCAAATGACGTACGCCGTTCAAATTTAAACAGGCCCGCCCAAACTGATCCGGGGAACCGACGAATTGACGTGTTGTACGCTTGCACGGTCTCATTATAGCGACGACGTTCGACCGAAATACGATTTTCTGTCCCAGCCAACTCATCTTGCAACGCCAGAAAGTTTTGATTCGCTTTAAGATCCGGATAACTTTCTGCCACCACCAACAACCGACTAAGCGCACCCTGCATTTCTCCGGCAGCCTTTATCTTTTCATCTGGCGTCTTAGCCGAGCCCCACTGGCTACGCAAACGGGTTATTTCCGTCAGAAGTCCCTTTTCATGAGCCGCATAGCCCTTAACTGTATTGATTAGATTCGGAATCAAATCAAAGCGACGCTGCAAAACGGTTTCAACATTAGCCCATTGAGCGGTAACGCCTTCGTCCTGCAAAACAAAACGATTTTTCGATCCGATAGCTGACCCACCAATCATCACAACCACCAATAAAATAACTCCCAACACAATCCATTTTTTCTTCATCACAATCCTCCATTTCTAAATTCGGTCAACCGCATCCACCACCGTTTCAATTGATTTCATATACTCTTCGAAGAGCCGCCCTACGTCGACTTTTTTTATTTTCAGCACACCGGTTTTTACACCGTGAATCTGCCGGAACGTTTCGAGTTCAATCGGAACATGGCGGTTCAGCTTTTCAAGCGCCTGAAATTTTTCCGCCGGAATACCGTTCTCATAAAGGCGCAGCGCGGCGCGGAAAAGCGTCAGTACACCGGATAGCGAACCGGTTAGTAACGCGGCCAGCTGGCGCGGACTTCCGCTGACGGAAAGATAGCTGCGACTGAGTTGAATCAGCGCGGAGCGCAATTCATGCTCCACCTGTAACCGCAGATTGGCGGTATCAGGATGGATTCCGGCAATCACATCGTCGCCGAGCAAAACTTTGCGGGAATCGCGCATATCGAGCAGTTCAATCGGAAATACATCGGCGGCTTCCATCAGCCGTTTGCGCGTAAACAAAAGCGGCGTTGGATTACCGGCTCGCTCCCAGACGGTCACCGGTTTAGCCAAACTTCGCAGCACTGCCGGAGAAAGATCGTTCAACACAACCAGCAGATTATAATCCGAGCCTTTTGCCGCGTAATCGCCCGCCGCGGCGGAACCGTAGAGCACCACGGCTTGCAGATTTTCTCCGCAAACGGTTTTTAGTTTTTCAGTGAATTGTTCCGGACTTATTTTTTTCATAACATTACTTCCTTACAATCAACGCGAGGCTCCGCCACCGCCCGACATACCTCCACCAAAACCACCGAAGCCTCCTCCACCAAAACCGCCGCCGCTATGACTGCCACCGCCCCCGCCACTCAGCATAAAAAGAAGAATCCACGGGTGACGAATGACCACCACAATGAACAGCAGAATAAAAACGATATGAATCCACGAAAGTTTCTGTTCTTGTGGTGCCCGCTGAACATGCTCCGGCATCCCGGAAAGTGCAACGCCCCGGTCGCCTGCAATACGCTGTACAATCGCTGCAGCCCCGTTCGCTACGGCAGATCCATACTGACCTTGACTCCAGCCCGGAACCACAAACGTATCAAGAATCCGTCCCGCCACCGCATCGGGAATTAATCCTTCAAGTCCGTAGCCCACCTCAATCCGCAAGCGATTACCACGCCCTTCTTCAATGGCGCAAAGAAGAAGAACCCCATTGTTTTTTCCTTTTTGGCCGATTCCCCAGCGCGCAAAAAGCCGATTGGAAAAATCGCCGATCTGCCCACCCTCAAGCGATTTCAACGTCACCACGTCTACCTGCACGCCGGTTTTCTGCTCCAGCTCGGTCAAAAGCTTCTCCGTCGCAGCGCGGTCGGCAGGATTCATCACGTTGGCGAAATCGCTGACATAGCCCGCCGGTTTAAGCGAATTCAGCAACTGGTCAGAATCCGCCCAGATCGAAAAAACGCCCGCCAGCAGGACTAAAGTTGTGATAAAAAATCTACGCATAAGCAAAACACCGTACCGGCTTTTCCAATATTTGGAAACGCTTGATTCTATTTTAAAAAACCACCATTCACTGGAATGTTTATGCTTTTCGTCGGATTTTTATTTGACAACTACAAAATAAAGCATATGTTGCGTCTCATGCATTCAGAGAGGCGTAAAGCAAACGCCCGGCAACCTGACAACCCAAGGT
>CAZTEK010000290.1:0-2446 GCA_964612095.1 uncultured Verrucomicrobiota bacterium | reverse complement strand
GTGTTCGACGCCGTTGAGCATGTAGTCGAGCCACGGCAGCGGATTTTCCGGCACGGTGTAGATGCTTTTCATGCCGATGCCGATCAGGCGGCGGTTGGCGATGTAGCGGATGTAGGCTTTCACTTCGTCGGCGGTGAGTCCTTCGACGGAGCCGAGTTCGAAGGCTAAGTCGATGAAGCGGTCTTCGAGTTCTACGGAGCGTTCGGCGGCGCAGTAGATTTCGTACTTCAGTTTGTCGGTCCAGAGTTCCGGGTGTTCCTTGATGAAGGTTTTAAAGAGCAGGGCCATCGATTCGACGTGCAGGCTTTCGTCGCGGATGCTCCAGGTGACGATCTGTCCCATGCCTTTCATTTTGTTGAAGCGCGGGAAGTTCATCAGGATGGCGAAACTGCTGAAGAGCTGGATGCCTTCGGTGAAGGCACTGTAGACGGCCAGTGTCTTGGCCATGTCGAACGGTGTTTCCATGTTGAAGTTGAGCAGGTATTCATGCTTTTCCGCCATTGCGGCAATTTCCATGAACACCGTGTATTCCTCGTCGCCGAGGCCGAGCGTTTCCAGCAGGAGCGAGTAGGCGTCCTGATGGACGGCTTCCATGGCGGCGAAGGCACTGAGCATCATGCGGACTTCCGGCACCTTGAAGGTCGGCAGGAAGAGGGTGGAATAGCCGCCCGCGACATCGACATCGGCCTGCGTGAAAAATTTAAAGATATTCAGCAGGAGATGTTTGTCCTTCGGAGAGATATTCTCGTTAAAATCCTTCAGGTCATCGGCCAGATTGATCTCACTGGGCATCCAGTGCATCTGCTGCTGCATCTTGTAGGCTTCAAACGCCCAGTCGTATTCAAACGGTTTGTAGTAGGTTCTTTCTTCTAAAAGCGGCATGGGGGCTCCTTATAATGCGTAACTCGTAATGCGTAATCCGTAACTCGTAATTTGTAATTCGTAACCTGTAATGAGTAATTCGTAATTGATTGTGGATGTCAGTTACGTATTACGCATTACTCGTTAATCTTCACCCTTCACACGACAAACAGGTGTTTTCCTTGTCGTAATCAATGAGTTTCTCGCGCGGTTTCTGCTCCGACACGACATCGGCGCGTTTGATCGCTTCGCTGCGGACATAGTAGAGGCTTTTCAGCCCTTTTTTCCAAGCCAGCATGTGGATGTTATGCAGTTCCTGCTTGCTGACCAGTGCCGGGAAGAAAAGGTTTACGCTTTGCGACTGGCAGACGTACTGCTGACGGTCGGCGGCAAAATCGATTACCCAGCGCTGATCAATTTCCAGTGCCGTTTTGAAAACGTCGCGTTCCCAGTCGGTCAGGAAGTCGAGATGCTGGGCGCTGCCGCCCTGTGTGATGACCGATTTCCAAACCTCGGAATTATTCTGTCCGTGGCGTTCGAGCGCTTCTTCGAGATATTTATTTTTCATCAGCGCCGAGCCGCTCTTGGTTTTTTGCGTGTAGGCGTTGGCGCGGAACGGCTCAATCGACGGACTGGTATTGCCGCAGATGATTGAGCTGCTGGCGTTTGGTGCGATGGAGAGCAGGTGGGCATTGCGCACGCCGTAGCCGATGCCATCCGGGCATTCTCCGCGTTCTTCCGCCAGCTTCCGCGTCGCCGCAACGGCCTGTTCTTTGATGTGTTTGAACATTTGCATGTTGAGCCCTTTGGCGATGGCGCTTTCGAACGGAATGCTGTGCGCCTGCAAATAGGCGTGGAAACCCATCGCGCCGAGCCCGATACTCCGTTCACGCTCCGCGCTGAAACGGGCGCGCCCGATTTCATCCGGCGCGTTCTGAACGAACGACTCGATCACGTTGTCGAGGAAACGGACGAGGTCGGCGATAAATTGCGGATGCTCTTTCCACTCGTCGTAGGTTTCCAGATTGACCGAACTGAGACAGCAGACCGCCGTGCGTTCTTCGTTGGTCGGGAGCGTAATTTCACTGCACAGGTTGGACTGGTGAACGCGCAGGCCGAGCTTTTTCTGAAACTCGGGCAGGGCATCGTTCGTGGCTTTGTCGAACAGAATATAGGGCTCGCCGGTTTCGATGCGGTTCTGAATCAGTTTCACCCAGATGGTTTTGGCCGATACGGTTTTCTTCACCTCTTTGGTGTGCGGATCAATCAGATTAAAACTGTCGTCGAAGCCGGGAATGCGCGTGGCCTGATCAATCAGGGCCATGAACTCTTCTGTCAGTACGACCCCGTGATGCAGATTGGTCGACTTACGGTTTACATCGCCGCCGGTCGGTTTGCGCACGTCGAGAAACTCCTCGATTTCCGGATGATCAACCGGCAGGTACGCCGCGTAGGAGCCGCGCCGCGTCACACCCTGACTGAAGGCCAGCATTTCGGCATCGACGACTTTCAGGAAGGGAATCACGCCGGTGGACTCGGAACCGTGCGAGGTTTTGGAGCCGCAGGCGCGGACGTCGCCCCAGTA
>CAZTEK010000289.1:0-2447 GCA_964612095.1 uncultured Verrucomicrobiota bacterium | reverse complement strand
AGGCCGAGCCGGTTGATGTCCAGGGCTAAGGGAAAGAGTTTAGCCGACTTATAAGACCTGACGGATATCAATAGACGTGCGGTGTCCAAACCGGAGCGCCAAAGCCGTACCGCCCGCCAGAGCAAATGACTTTAATGGTTCTTCCTTCATCAATTGATGAAGGAGTTCGAGCAGTCCGGAAGAAACTGTTTCGGTGTGCAGTTTCATGACAGCCAGTTTGCTGATGGATTGCGATAAGCCCGAAAAGCACCTCGGGGCAGGTTGAATTGATTGGCGAAAAAAGCCACCGTTTTCCGTCCCAGTGTCGCGGTGCTCAAGAGCGTCTGTTTGATTTTTTCGTCGCCGTAATAATCCCAGACTGCTCGTACATCAGCGAGAGTGCCCCGATCCATAACACGCGGGATAATGAACTGTCGGTGGGTTTCGGGATTGATTTCAGAGGGATAAACATCCCAGAAAAGGTATTCCGACAATCGATTTGTAAGACCGTCTTTCATATTCACAAGATAACATGGCGCATTTGCCCGGCAGGCTGGAGGATGCTTTATGAAGCGGTGCTGAGGGAACGGCGTGAATTTAAAACGGCGGTTCGGAGCGGAACTCCAGTCGTTCTCCGGTGCGCGGATGGGTGAAGCTCAGAAAGCTGGCGTGGAGTTTGAGTTGTCCCGGTGCGGTGCCGGAACCGTAAAGACGGTCTCCAAGGATTGGAATTCCCAGTCCGTGTTCTGAGGCCGCGTGGACGCGGAGCTGGTGGGTTCTTCCGGTAACAGGAATAAACTCCACTCTTGTTTTTTTATTGTTGGTGCTCAGCACCTTCCAGTGCGTGATGCCGAGCTTCCCGTTTATCGGATCATAAATCTGGTATGGCCGGTTTTCGACATCGAGCCGGAAGGGCAGTTCGATCGTTCCTGATTCTCCCAGTACCTCACCGTCGAGCAGAGCGATGTAGTGCTTTTCTGTTTCGCGATGTTCAAACTGTCGCGACAGTTCACGATGCGCGTCAGCGGTCAGTGCCAGCACCATCAGACCGGAGGTGTCCATGTCCAGCCGGTGCACAGCGGGCTGTTCGATGCAGTCCGGACAAAGCGCTTTGATCCGGCTGACTACGCAGTTCTGATTTTCTTCGCCCTTGCCCGGCACCGCCAGCAGCCCGGAGGGCTTGCAGATGACGATGATATCGGCATCTGCATGGAGTATTGGAGTATCGGAGTATTGGATTATTGGGCTGGATTTTTCAAAACTCCATTTCTCCATCACTCCATCACTCCATTCTTCTTTTCCACATAGCATGAACCCGAGGATCGGCTGACATTTTTCGGCGCAGGCCGGATAGAATTCACCGTGCTTACGGGTGCCGGATTTGTTTTCTTTACCCCAGTAAAATTCGCTGAGCCCGAGCGGCTTGAGCCCGTTGAGCGCGGCATAGTTCAGCAGTTTTGGGGCGCAGCATTCGCCGACGCCCATGGGAATGTTGCCGGGGATGATCTTTGTCAGCGGGCGGGTTTCGCCGCGAAAGTTGGTCAGGTGATAGAGCGCATGAATCTCTTTCATCAGCTGCTGAGAAAGCGCTTTGCGCTCGTCGGAAAGGGTTTTGTATTCCGGATCGGATTTTTCCATCGTCTTGAGTGCGCGGGTACGGATGTTGATTTGTCGATCCGGTTCAGCGATCAGATCATAAAACTGTTTCGGATCGATGACCGGCGGAACCCAGCCGTCGACCAGCCACTCGCCGTCGTACTGACAGGAAAACGCTTTCAGCACGACGGTATTGCCGGAGCTGTCCGCGCACTCCAGCACGCCGAACATTTGTCCGCGCGCGTCGCTCCACAGATAGTCGGTAGAGAATTTATGATTTCCGATTTCCGATTGATGATTGGGATTCGAAAGACAATCAATCCGCTTGTGCGTTTCAAGATGTTCCATCAGCTCGAAGGCGTACTTTCGGCTGTTGCCTTCGCCCAGCGAATGAACCGTTCCGCAGGCGGCGCAGAATCCCGAAGCTGAAATGACTGGATCGGATGACATGTAATAAAATTTCCAATCATTGGAAGCTGCCAAAGGATTTCTGACGTCTGTGTCCCACGCCCACACTCCCAAACGCACTCACGCCCACACTCTCTTCTTCTCCACCAATCCAACACTCCATTACTCCACTCTTCTTCACTCCGCTTTGGGGTCGCGGCCCATGAGGTCTTTGAGCGCCTGCCGCGGGTCTTTGCCGTTTTCGACAATCTGGCAGACCTCTTCGGTAATTGGCATGGAAATGCCGTGTTCGCGGGCGAGATCGCGGGCGGCTTTGGCGTTCCAGATGCCTTCGGCGACCTGCTTCATGCCACCCATGATGTCGCTGAGTTTTTCGCCTTTACCGAGCCGTTCGCCGACCGAACGGTTACGGCTGTGGCGGCTTCCGCAGGTGACGATTAAATCGCCGACGCCGCTCAGTCCGG
>CAZTEK010000288.1:0-2462 GCA_964612095.1 uncultured Verrucomicrobiota bacterium | reverse complement strand
AACGCTGCGGCACCGATAACCGGGACGTCAGTTGTCCGAGGGTCTCTGTTGAAAAGGCTGTACTCATGTCTGTGCGGGTTAAGGTACCATCAAAGGCCCGCGCTCGTCAATCCCCGCAGCAATGGGCGCATGGCAGTTCTGATTATGGCAGCCGCTATCGGGATCCAAATCGGGATCGGGACCGAAATCGACGAAAAAGCAATGAATTCTACCCCGATAGCGATAGCGATTTCGATTTCGACTGTACGGATGTGCTCTAATTATAGCCTGTCTGAAAAGGGATTTGAGCATGTATTTCTTCAAGCATCAGCCCCAATATTTCGGCATGAAAACCGAAAATCACGCTTGACTAAATATGTCGCAACATGTAGTATACCAATTACTTACAGACAATAAGGAGTTGGCGGTGACTACATGCGCGACAGAAAAAATGTAAACGAAACCGTTCGTATATGCAATCTGATTATTCCAGTTCCTGACACGGACTTTAACGATTTTCTCGACGAAGTGGTGAAACTGTCTCAGTTCGCACCGGAAATCGTCGAGTCGGTCGAGAGGGATCTGGACCGTCACGCCCAGGAGAAGAAAAGCCTTCGCCTGGCCGATCGGGAGTTCATGGAAAGCCGGACGGGCGATCTGCCGGGGATGGACATCGCGGAGCGAAAGGTCCTGACCGAAGAGCTTCAACTCGCCTACGGGCGGCCACGGATGCCGGGTTATGCGGTCTACGCTTTTCTGATGATCCGCGGCTTTCTCGGATCGCTGACTTCGAAGGAGGCGCGGAGGTTCCTGCGCGAGTCGATGAGCCTGTACGCCTTCCTGCAAGAGCGCGGCTTGGTCATGCCGTCCGCGACGACGGCTCAGGAGAACGTGAACGTGGTCAGCGCCGCGACGAGGGCGCTGATCCTCGACAAGCAGATCGCGATGGTCCTCGGCGAGGCGTTCGACGACTTCAAGAGCCTGATGATCGACAGCACGGCGGTGAAGGCCAACAGCGCCTGGCCCACGGACGCGAGGATGCTCACGGGACTCCTAGCGCGGGCAGCACGGCTGGGCGGGAAGCTGCACCTGTTCGGTCTCAAGGATTTCTCCGAGGGCTGGACGCCCCGCTGGCTGGAGCAGATGGACAAGCTGGAGTTCCAGATCTGCCTGGCCGCGGGCAAGGCGAAGTCGAAGGGCAAGCTGAAAAAGCACTACCGGCAACTACTCAACCGGGGCCGGAAGGTCGGAAACGCACTGGCCGCAGAACTCGCCGGACTGGATCAACCCCTGCTGCTGAAAACGCAAGCACCCAGCCGCCGGGCGCTCCTGCAGCGGCTTTTGCAGCAGATCGAGTCCGACCTGTCCGACGCCACCCGCGTGCGCGAATACGCCGGCGGGCGCGTCTTCCGTGACGAGAAACTGCCCTCGACCGAAAAAGTCCTGAGCCTCTCGGACGGTTCGGCGGCGTACATCCAGAAGGGCTGCCGCAACCCGGTCATCGGCTACAAGCCGCAACTGGTGCGCAGCGCGAACGGCTTTGTCACCAGCCTGACCGTCCCGCAGGGAAACACGGCCGACTGCTCCGAACTGGAGCCGGCCATCTCGGCCTCGATCCGCCGCACCGGCGTCGTTCCGGGACTGGTCAGCACCGATGACGGCTACGCTTCAACGAAAGGCCGCGAAGCCGTGCTGGCTCTGGGGGTAAGGGACATCAGCATCAGTGGCTCGAAGGGGAAGAAACTGACCAGCCCCGAAGATTGGTGCAGCGACCTGTACCGGGACGCCCGCCGCAACCGCTCCGCCGTCGAGTCGCTGATGTTCACAATCAAGGACGGCTTTGAGTTCGGGGATCTGGGGCGCCGCGGGATCGAAGCCGTGCGGGACGAACTCCTGGAGAAGGTGCTGGCGTACAACTGCTGCCGCATCATCCTGTTGAGGCAGCGGCGACTGGAGAAACTCAAACCTGCCGCCTGATGCTTGGCCACTACTGTCAGATACCTGAACAGGCATGGCTGTGCTGTGCCGAAAAACGGCACGATGAACCATCTGGTGGCTGAAATTCGTGTCCCCTGTGAAACGGAATGCGTGTGACCAGCCGTTTCAAGCCTGAATCTTGAACGCCAGGCCAAAAAAATACATGCTCAAACCCCTTTTCAGACAGGCTCTAATTAGAATTGCTGGTTTTACAAGCGGCTCTCTTGACATTTTTTCCGGTTTTCACTATGCTTCCCGCCATGACAACGTTGCGTCAGACCGGTTCCGGCGTGTGGGCCGGTGCCGGCCGAAGAGCGATTTGTTATCCGTCAATCTTATCATGGCACGAAGAATGCTCATTTCAAGCGGATTTGTTTTTTGAGTACAAGGAGAATGCAGCATGAAGGAACTACCACGCGACACGCGGCACGCGCCGCCCGTCACCCGCCATGCACGTGCGCAGGCAACGGCATTGATCCTTTGCAGTTTGCTGTTGGGCGCACGCA
>CAZTEK010000287.1:0-2465 GCA_964612095.1 uncultured Verrucomicrobiota bacterium | reverse complement strand
TACAATGTTGAAAAGAGGGAACTGTAAAGCCAGCGGCAAGCTGTAGACGATGGCTACTGTTGGAATCCATACCGCCCACATGGCAATCAGAATGGATGGCATTTCTATCGCGAAAGTTTTGCGTAAAAATCGTTCATTTGCCACCTTGAATGAAAAGTCGCACTGTTTCCAATGCATGGCGATAGTCGAAAAGGGAGCCGAGAAAAGCGTGCAGAAAACAAACTGATCGAACAGTACTTTTTTTACAACGGTGGCCACATCAGATTGATCGCCAAACATGATCGCTTGGGCTTTGTACAGGAAGTCGATAATTAATCCGTAAAGTGCCCAGAACCCGAGCAGAAAAAACAAATTGGCCCAATGGCGGCCCGGAGCAATTTCCTTCCGGACGGCCAGAAAAACAAACGGAATGAAGCCGCCAAAAAACGCGGTGGCCAGAATTGGAAAGAAAAGGCCTAGCCGCTGTTTGAACTCCGGAATCTTCAGTAGCAGATAGTGGGTTGGCGGATGAAAGTAGTAAAGTAGAACGACCGCTAGAGCAAAGCCCTGTAGAATAAGTCCCGGCCCGAAGTTTTTTTTCGCGGCGGTCAGGCCGTTTTTCAGAATGATATGCATAAGCGGAATGTATTTAGATTTTAATCCTATTTCCGCTTACGGCGTTTATGCTGTTTCGGGCCGTGCGGGCGGTCGCCGGTCAAAGTGACCTGCTGTTTTTTCTGTTTGCTGCGCGGCGGTCCGCTCTTTTTCTTGCCCGGCATGTATTTTGTAGCGTCTTTCTGGCCGGCGATCTGGAAGTCGATGAATTTACGGGCGAGATCGACTTTGACCAGATCAACATTAACGAGGTCGCCGATCTTGAACATTTTCCGAGTGCGCTGGCCGACGGCGCGGGTGTTGGCGGAGTTGACTTCGTAGCGGTCGTCGGTGATCGAGGCGAATGGAACCAGTCCGCGCTGGATGGTATCGGTGAGTTCGACGATGAGCCCTTTGTTGAGAATCCGGATGATGCATCCGGCATACGGGCCGGTTTTGCCTTTGTAGAGCAGCGTGTTGTAGTACTCGACGCGGCGCAGTTCGATACTTTCCTTTTCGGCCTGATCGGCTTCGGTCTCGGTGCGGGTACACTGTGCGGCGATGGCTTCGATATCTTTCGTGCGGTACGGCGACGATTTCTTTTCTTCCAGCGCGCCGAGTAGGCGGTGGATGACGAGGTCGGGGTAGCGCCGGATCGGCGAGGTGAAGTGTACGTAATCTTCGAAGGCGAGGCCAAAGTGCCCTTTGGCTTCGGCGGAATAACCGGCGCGCTTGAGATTGCGTAGCACGGCGAGGCTGCCGGTGTATTCCAGCGGCGTGTCTTCAATTTTTTCCATCACCACATTGATATCGCTACGCGTTAACGGAATCGAGTTGATACCGAGTGCCTGAAGTTCAGCACCCATTTGCGCCCATTGGTCTTCATCCGGCTCTTCGTGAATACGGTGAATGGCGGGCCACTGCGCTTCTCGGAGTTTGCGTGCAACCGCGACGTTTGCCAGCAACATGCATTCTTCAATGAACTGGTAGGCTTCCTTGGCTTCGCCCTTTTTGATTGAGGCAACTTTGCCGTCTTTATCCAGCAGACACTTGATTTGCGGCGTATTGATTTCGAGCGAGCCGTCGGCGATGCGCCGGGCTCGGGTGGCGCGGGCCAGCGGACGCAGGGCGAGAATGGCCTCGGTGACGTTGGACGGAATGCCATGGTCGGCGTTGCCGTCGAAAAGCATTTGTACCTGTTCGTACGTGAGCCGGGCGTCGGAATGGATGATTGATCGGCAAGTTTCGGCGCCCGTCATTTCTGCATTCTCGTCGAGCATGATTTCAACGGTATGTGCGAGGCGATCGACGTGCGGGTTCAGACTGCAAATGCGCGTCGTGAGTTCGGTCGGTAACATCATAACGACGCGATCAACGAGGTAGATGCTGTTGCCACGGTGCAGCGCTTCGACATCAATCACGGAGTTGCGCGGTACAAAGTGAGCGACGTCGGCGATATGCACAGAGAGTTTCCAACCACTGGAAACTTTTTCGATTGAAACGGCATCGTCGAAATCGCGGGCGGTTTCCGGGTCGATGGTGAACGTCAGACGTTTGCGCAGATCTTGCCGGTTTTCGTAATCTTCTGGGCGTAACTCGTGCGGTATTTGCGCGGCTTCGGCAAGAACGGCTTCTGAAAAATTTTGCTGGAATCCGTGAGAACGCAGAATGCATTGCATTTGGACGTTTGGATCGTCGCGATGTCCGAGTGCTTCAATGACCACTCCAGTGAGCGGCTTGAACGGGTCGTTCCACTCATTGAGGTGAATCACCACTTTATGGTTTTCCGGTGTTTCTTCAAGACCGGGCTCCCAGCTGGCAACGCGGATGTCTTGCGTGATGCGCATATTATCAGGCGTGACGGCAGCAAAGTACGGTGTACGCCGGAGCAG
>CAZTEK010000286.1:0-2467 GCA_964612095.1 uncultured Verrucomicrobiota bacterium | reverse complement strand
TTGCAACGGATGGCCTGAAAAGCAAAGGGCATCATTTTGATCCCGTGCCGGAGGTTGATGAGACCGTCCGGTTTATTTTAAAATACGCCGCAAAGACCGGCGGAATATAAAGGAGAGACATGCTGAACAACTTGGATTTTGGAATTCTCATCGGATATGTGCTGCTGGTGATTACGGTCGGCTGCGGTGCGGCTTGGTTGCAGAAACGCAAGGCGGCCCGCCTGGGGCAGGCGGAGGGATCCTATTTTCTGGCCGCCCGCACGCTGATGTGGCCGATTATCGGTTTGTCCCTGTTTTCCACCAACATCTCGACGGTGCATATCGTCGCGTTGTGCGAGGAGGGTTTCCGCAGCGGGCTGGCTTACGCCAATTTTGAATTGGCGGCCGTCTTTACGCTGGTGATTCTGGCGGTCTTTTTTGTGCCGTTCTATCTGCGTGCACAGGTCACCACGCTGCCCGACTTCCTCGAAAAACGGTTTAATCGCAACTGCCGCGACTTCCTGGCCTTCATCTCGATTGTCTCGGCCATCTTTATCCATATCGGCGTATCGCTCTATGCCGGTGCGGTGGTGATCAATGCCATGATGGGGCTGGGAAGCGATACGGCGGCTCTGATGCCGACGATGATTCTGATTGCGATGGCGACCGGTCTCTATGTGGTGGTCGGCGGACTGCTGGCCGTGGCGCTCACAGATGCGATTCAAACCACAACCCTGCTGCTCGGCTCGGCGGTCGTCACCTGGTTTGCGTTTGACAAGCTGGGCGGCTGGCAGCCGCTGTACGACACCGTCGGGCCGCATATGCTCTCCGTGTTGCGTCCGTCGGGTGATTTCAGCGGAATGCCGTGGCACGCCGTGGTGCTCGGCTATCCCGTCATCGGCATCTGGTATTGGTGCACGGATCAGACCATCGTGCAGCGTGTTCTCGGCGCGAAGAATGAAGACCATGGCAAGGCCGGTGCCTTGTTTGCCGGATTTCTCAAACTGTTGCCGATGTTTCTGTTTGTTCTGCCCGGACTGCTTTGTCTCGCACTGGTGCATGCGGGGAAACTGCCCCCGTTGGCCAACACCAAAGAGGCCTTCGCCCATATGGTGATGAACCTGCTGCCGTCCGGGATGCGCGGACTGATTGTGGCCGGACTGCTGGCGGCGCTGATGGGCACCATCGCCGGCGCCCTCAACTCGATTGCCACTCTCTTTGCGTTCGACCTCTACAAGCGCTTCAAGCCGCAAACCTCCGATAAAAAGCTGGTGCACATCGGACGGGCTGCCACCGTCGGCGGCGTTATTCTCGCCATCATCTGGTCGCCCATCATCGGCAAATTTGATTCCATCTACGGAGCCATCGCCTCGATGATCTGCTATATCGCCCCGCCCATCACCGCCGTTTTTATGGTCGGCATTTTTTGGAAACGCGCCACTGCCAAAGCCGGAGCGGTCACCCTCTGGTCCGGCTTTGCCATGGGTATGGTGGTCTTTGCGCTCGATCTGTTCAAAGCGCACACCGGCTGGAGTATGCTCTTCATGCACGCCGCCGGCATGCTCTGCGGAATCTGCATCCTGATTATGATTATTGTCTCGCTGCTCGATAAAAATACGAACACAGAAGACAACCTCAAGCTGGTCTGGGATTCGCCGCTGACCCCGTTGCGGATCAAAGGGACGCGCGGTCTGATGAACTACAAATTTCTCTCTCTGCTGGTGATGACCGCCGCCGGGGTCATCTATTTTCTCTTCCGCTCGCCGTCCGATGAAAAACTGAACGCCTGGAAAGCGGCCAATCCGGAGGCGGCAACCCGGATCGCACTCCATCAGAAAGGAACGGCTCCTTCGGCTGAAAACAGAAAGGAATCCCAATGAATCTGCTGAACCGACTGATCCGACGGGTCTCAATTCCAATGTTTCTGCTGGCGGTGGCGGGATGTGCGACGCGGGAGCCGATGCGTTTTGCCATGGTGACCGGGTTGAATCCGGAGCGGGCGGAGTATTATCGCCAGTTGCACGCCGACCCGTGGCCGGAAGTGAACCGGAAGCTGAAAGAGAGCCATATTCAAAACTACTCGATCTATGAGTGCGAGCTGGACGGCCGGCTCTGGCTTTTTTCCTCCTTTGAATACACCGGACGCGATTTTGCTGCCGACATGAAAGGCCTGGCGGACGATCCGGTGATCCAAAAGTGGTGGAAAGAAACCGATCCGTGTCAGATTCCGCTGCCAGCCGCCGCCAAAGCCGGTGAGATCTGGACGCCGGTTGGCGAGGTATACCGGTTGAAATAAGATAAAATGAAATAAACTCTCATCACTGCTTAAAACACAAAGACACGAAGTCTACAAAGCTTAGAGTTCTTGGTGCCTTGAGCGTAGCGGGTGTTTACAAGAATCTGATTTCTAATGGGAACGAAAACATAGGAGGTACAGGATGAAGCGTTTATGGATGATGGTGTTGGTGATAGGAGTCGGGGTGAGTGT
>CAZTEK010000285.1:0-2479 GCA_964612095.1 uncultured Verrucomicrobiota bacterium | reverse complement strand
CTGTTGAAGCCGGTCGGGATTGTGTGTGAGTGAACAGGAATTTAATGGAGGCGAGTGAGGTTTATGAAGAGATGCAGTTATAGAAAAATAAGCCGGTTGACCGGGGTTTGCGCTCTGGCTGCTGCTGCGGGTGGTTCTCTCTTTGGCAGCAGCGGGGTGTCGGCTGATACGTTGCGTGAGCATTTTAAAAACCCGCCGAGCGAGTACCGGCTGGTGCAGTATCAGCTCAGTGACAAAACGCTGGAGGAGTATCCGAAATACGGCATCGGCGGATACACGGGCTTTTTTTACAAGGAGCTTTATCAGCAGGACGAGAAGGGACCGGGAAAGATCGGACCGCTGGTCGATGCGGCCGTTGCCGCCGGAAGTCCGGTTTGGCTGGCGGATGATTTCGGGTATCCCAGCGGCATGGCTGGCGGCAAGGTGGTTGCTGAAAATCCCGATTTTGAAGTCAAGGGCCTGACGATGCTGACGATGGCCGGAAGAGGAACCGCGCAGATTGAGTACACGTTGCCGGCCGATCTTTACGACATTGTGCAGGCCCGCATCGAACCGGTTCGGGACGGACGTGCCGATCGGACCGCCGCACAGAAAATCGCCGCCGGGCCGAAGCAGTTTTCTTTTCAGGGACTGGAGGGGGAGTGGCAGTTGCGGATCTTCGCGCGGTACGTCCGTGACAAAGATGTGCAGGCTCAGTCGACCATGAAACAGTTCAAGCATACGGGCCGTTATCCGGATCTGATGAACCGTGCGGCGATGGCCCGCTTTATCGCCCTTATGCATGAACCGGTTCTGGCTCAGATTAAGGACCCCGCAAAAAAGGTGGAGGGTTTTTACAGCAATGAAGCCAATCTCATGCAGACGCACTGGAAGCCGAATTCCGAGGCGCCGTATGCCTGTGTCCCCTGGAGCGAGGAGCTCCCGGCCCGGTTCGAGCAGATGCATGGGTATGAGCTTGATTCCATCCTTTCTTCTCTTTTTGAGGGGGACGATGATTCGGCCCGCCGCGCACGGATCCATTTCCGGCAGGCGGTTGCGGATCTGCTGGCCGACAGCTTTGCCCGTCAGATCCGGCTGTGGTGCAATGAGCGCGGCATCCACTCCAGCGGCCATTTCCTGCTGGATGAACATCTCTGCATGCATGTGGCCAACTATGGCGACTACATGAAGTTTGTCTCGGAGTTCGACGTTCCTGCGCTGGATACCGCGATTCCCAATCCCTCCGAGTTCGACGCGTTCCACTATGAGTTCGCCCGGTTTACCACCTCTGTAGCCGTTTGGAAAAAACGGGACGCCACCCTGTGCCTGCTCGATCCAATCGTCGGCGGCTACGGCCTGACGCGGCTTTCCCCGGATCTGCCGATTCTGCTGAACTCCGTCAATATGGGCTTCTTCCATGGCGTAACCCTGTTCACCTCCTATCTGCCGTTGCAGCCCGTTGACCGGCCGGATGATTCAGGACGGCGCAGAGCCGCCAAGGGGTATACGGAAGACGAGTACCGTTTTTTTAACGAGTACACCGGGCGGATGGCCTTGATCCTGCGCGGGGCGCAGCGCGAAGCCGGCGTGGCGCTCTATTATCCGATCGCCATGTTTCAGGCCGATCTGCTTCCATCCGCAAAGCATTGGACCCAAATGGTGGCTGCGAACAAAGCCCGGCAGCACGCCTGGGACGAAACAGAAAAAGCGCTGCTCGATGGGGATACCGGCTACATGATTGTGCATCCGCAGGGGGTTGCCGAAGCGGAGATCTCAAACGGTCTGATGAGGATTGGAAGCGGTTCGTATCACACGATTATAATGCCCCGGCTTGAGTTCATTCCGGTTTCCGTTGTCCGGCAGTTGAATCAATTCAGGCAGGCCGGCGGTCACGTGATCTGGGTGGATCAGGTCCCTCACGCAGCGGAACATGCGGCCAACGACCCGGAGGTTCAGGAGGCCCTGAAGGACGCGCAGGCCATTGCGGTGGATCAGCTGGCTGGCGCGATCGGAGAGAGATTCTCTCCCTCGTTTGATCTCACGTTTACTCCCGGCGTGGACCAGTTGACGGTCGGCCGGTTTCATAAGGACGGACAGCAGGTTTACCTGCTGGTCAATCGCATGCAGAAGGCGCTTCCGGTGGAAATCAAAGGCGGATCGACCGCTCAGGTTCAGCTGCTTGACCCGTCCTCGGGCGAAATTAGCAACGTGATGCTGCCGGCCGCATCGGTGCTGGAGGCCAACCGGGCGCTGCTGCTGATCCCCGTCCGGAAATAAATAATACAAGATGAGAGGGGTAAATTGATGAAAAAAATGAATCAGGCTTTGTTGTATGCGGCTGCGGCCCCGGTGCTGCTGCACCCGGCGGTCGCCGCGCCGGTCCGTCCCAATTTTATTGTAATTCTGATCGATGATATGGGCTGGAGAGACAGTTCGACCTACGGATCGGACTATTATGAAACGCCCAATCTGACGAGACTGGCCAAAGAGGGAATGCTGT
>CAZTEK010000284.1:0-2545 GCA_964612095.1 uncultured Verrucomicrobiota bacterium | reverse complement strand
TCTTCCATCAGTTTCTGATTCAAAATCAGCATCGGGCCTAACTGCGAAAAATCATCCATCACCTCGCCGACACTGGCGTCCATCCGGTCAAAAATCCGTTCGAAATAATCGGGGTTCAAGGCGCGGCGTTCTTCGACAAGGCGAATGACATCAGCGGTTTTCATTTTGGAGCCGGAGTAAACCGCCGTCAGCGGAAACGAAACGTTAAGCGGATTAATTTCCAAAGGCTCGGCACGATAAGCGACCACGCCGCCGAAAACACTCGCCGCCACGTCCGCACCGGAACCGCGTCCCTGCACGCGGTGAATCGTTGCCAGACTGCGCTTAAACAACTCCAGACGGTCGGCACCAACTCCCATAAAAACGGCATGGGTGGCGACCGTGACAGCGGCGGAAGAGCCGAAGCCAATATCGCTCGAAAACTCCGATTCGATCTTCAGTTCAATTCCCTGCTCCAGCGGATACTGCTTCACGGCATCCAACACAAAACGGAAGTCGGGATGATCCTTCAGCTTGTCGAGCGGCGCTTCATAGGCTCCAAGGTCAGAAACGATCCGAAGGACCGGTTGTTTGATATGAGAGAGTGCAACTGTGATTCGTTTATTGATGGCGCAAACCAGCGCACGGCGGCCATGAAGTACGGCGTGTTCACCCAGCAGCATCAGGCTTCCGGGGGCGGAAGCCTTAATTGCCGATTGCCGATTGCCGAGTGTCGAGTGCGTAGTCATTTAAATCAAAAATCGGAAATCATAAATCGCCAATCAGACAATGCGTGTTCCCAGCGGGTCGCCGCGAACGGGCGAAATTTTGTAACCGTATTTGGCGGCCAGCGCAACGGGCATAAAATCGGCCAATACCAGCACCACGCCGCCGTTCTGTCCACGGATTGCACCCGCACCGCAGATTTTGGCCGCGCCGCCAGCGGTTTCGACATCGTTTATGAATTGCTGAACTTTTTGCGGTACGACGCCGATGCAGCAGAGTAGCCGGTGGTTTTCGCGGAGCAGAGAGCGCATCAGTTCGCTGTTGTTTTCGCGCACCGCTTTTTCGACTTCGTTCGTGACCGCTTCAAAGTCGTTCCATATCAGGTCGTTCTGAAACTGCTCTTTAACCTGGACTACGCATTCACCAGTGGTTGCTTCGGGCGTGCCGGTTTCAACGAGATACATTTTCATGCGCGGCAGCGGTACGGAGCGGGCCGAACCGTTTTGGAAGGCGGCGCAGCCACCGTAGAGCGAAATGTAGGAATCCACGCCGCTGGGGTGACCGTGCTGGAGTTTTTCGGCTTCCAGACTGAATTCGTAATACCACTCGGGTTTGAAATCGACGCGCAGGTAGTGGCCGAGGGCCCGCAGTTCGCTAAGTACCGCCGCCGCCGAGGATCCCATTCCGCTACCGACCGGAATGCTAGATTTCAGTTTTATGACGATACCGCGATCCAGCTGGCGATGCAGTCCGTCGAGCACGGTGATGAACCCGAATTTGAAGAGATCAACTGGTTTATGAAGCACATCGCGGATGCCCATCTTGCCTTCAAGGAAAAGACGATAGTTGTAAAGCGCCCGGCGCTTGAAGTCCTGAAGTGCCAGCATGGTGAACGAATCGCGCTCGCTGATATCCTGCATTTCGAACGAGATGCGTCCGTCGTCGGAATCCTCAATGGTGGCTGTAACACTGCGATCGATAGCCATCGCCACGGCGGGTTTTCCGTAAACTACGGAATGCTCGCCGCTCAAAATCAGTTTGCCTGGAGAAATTGCTTTCATTTCGCCGCATTAAATCAAATTCGAGCTTTGGCGTAAATGCGCTTATGCTCCTGTATTCCGGCGAAGCGGAAGGGGCCGGTACGATACTGCGGGAACGTGTGGTCGCCGCCGTCGGTCGGAATGCCGTAGTGATAAATATCTTCGTACTGTTGAAAGGTCAGCTCCGTGCGCCCGGCGAGCATCTGCTGCTGTGCTTCTGTAAATAATGAATTCCGATAGTCTTCCTGTACAACACCGCTGAAAAATTCACCGACGCAGCCGGAGCCATAGCTATAGAATCCGATACGCTTGCTGGCCAAATCTTCCACCGCATGGTCGAGCAGTGAAGCCAGCCCGACATACAGTGAGGCCGAGTAGCAGTTACCCGCGCTCCGGCTGTAAATGAGCGATTCACCGATAATTTTCTGTAAATCCTCGTCAGAGATTCCCTTCGCCAGCTTTTGGTGCGCTTTCTCAGCCATGCGGGTAAACGGAATATGGTAGCAGAAACGGGCGAAGTCATTGAGCGAACGTCCGCTCTCTTCCGCATACTGCTTCCACGACTCCAGCAGCGCTTTAATGTAGACCAGTGTCGAATACTTGCCATCGACCAGCGCCTCCGAAAGATAGTTGGGCCGCCAAAAATCCATCACGTCATCGGCATAAAACCCGGCTTCAGGGTCGATCGCAAGCAGTCGGGGGTTGGCGGAAACGGTGAAAGCGACTGCACCGCAACCTTGCGTCGATTCACCGGGACTGCCAAGGGCGTAGCGGGCGACATCGGAAGCGATCACCAGCAC
>CAZTEK010000283.1:0-2546 GCA_964612095.1 uncultured Verrucomicrobiota bacterium | reverse complement strand
CGGTTCCTCTTCTTTTCAGATCGCCATCGCGAAGCGTTCGACTCCCTGATTTACGGGGTTGAACACCGTAAAGGCTTTATTGTACTCACTGGCGAGGTCGGGTGCGGTAAAACCACCATCTGCCGGTCCGTCCTTAATAATCTGCCCAGCACCACTCATTCTGCACTGATCCTTAACCCCTCCATCACGGCCGCGCAACTTATCCGCTCCATTCTGCTCGACTTGAATCTAGAGCCCAAAGGTCAGGATAAGCTGGTGCATATCGCCCAACTTAACCGCTTTCTCCTCCAGTGTCTGGAAAAAGGCGAAAACATCGCTGTCATCATCGACGAATCGCAAAACCTCGATCCCCAGCTCATGGAACAGGTGCGGATGCTGTCTAATCTAGAAACCGATCAGCACAAACTCATGCAGATCATCCTCTCTGGGCAACCCGAGCTCAAGGAGAGGCTCCGTCAGCCAGAACTACGACAGCTGAGGCAACGTGTCATGGTTCATTGCGACCTTGTGCCGCTTTCGCCCGTTGAGACCGCTCTCTACATTCAGCACCGCCTCAACGTCGCCGGAGCTGTCGACCCGACCGGTTTTTTTCAAAGCAGCGCCATTGAACAGATTCATGCGCGATGTTGTGGAATTCCCCGCCAGATCAACACCGTATGCGACCGCTCGCTCCTTTCCGCTTACGTCCGTAAAAATGGCCAAGTCACTCCGCTCGATGTCGAGAACGCATTGGCGGAACTCGCATCACTGATATAGAAAAAGGAAGCCCCATGAGCTTAATTCAAGATGCACTAAAACGAAAATCAGAAGAACCCGTCGAAATTCGGCCACCTGAAATGCCGGCTGAACCACCCGATCTGCCGATAGGAGAAAACAATCCGCGACCGCTTTTTAGCATCCTGAGTATCGTACTAATCTCCGTGCTGCTTATTATTTTGTCAGGACTCGGCCTCTATTTGATCATACCTAAACATCACGCACCGACTCAGCAACCCGCACCCGTCGCTGTTACTAAGCCTGTCGCACCCGCAGTAGCCCCAGAACCGGTCGTGGCTCCGGCAGCACCTGCTCCGGTCATCGCTCCACCAGCTGAACCGGCAAAAGCCGAACCCGTCGTTGAACCGGTAAAAAAAGAAGAACCACCGCCTGTTGTTCAAATCGTATGGCCCGAATTAAAACTTACGGGCATTGCACAGAACGGCAGTCAAAGTATTGCCATTCTCAACGGAAAAATGCTTATCGCTGGAAGAAAACTAGGCGAAGTGCTCGTCAAAGAAGTCCATGAAACCTATGTAATCGTCGAATACCTCGGCGAACGTCGCGTCCTGTACATTAATGAGTAGTATGCACGAAAAACAAAAAACTTTTAAGAATCCCTATAAAAAATTTGAACCCAAGGGGCTGACGATTCTCTATGAGGATCGAGATATTCTAGTCGCAGATAAAGTAAGCGGTCTATTGACGATGAGTGACGGAAAAGCGCCCACCGCCACAGCGCATGAACTTTTGAATGACTACGTACGCAGAGGAAATCCCAAATCAAAAAACCGGATTTACATTGTGCATCGTCTGGATCGTGAAACCTCTGGGGTGCTCGTATTTGCCAAAACCGAAAGCGCGAAGCAATACCTTCAGGACGAGTGGCCGGAATTTCAAAAGAAGTATTATGCCGTTGTTTGCGGAACTCTGCAGGAAAAAGAAGGCACCATCACCTCCTATCTGGCCGAAAACAGCGCCTTCAAAATGTATTCCGTCTCGGATCCGAAAAAAGGCAAACTGGCTAAAACGGGGTATCGGGTGATGAAAGAATCGCCTACCCACAGCCTGCTAGAAATCGAACTGTTTACCGGCAGAAAAAATCAGATCCGTGTTCATCTGGCCGACCAAGGTTGTCCGGTAGCGGGCGATATTAAGTATGGCGACAAGGAAAAGGATTTTAAAAAGCTCACACTCCATTCGGCATCCCTCACCATCACTCATCCATTTTCAAAAGAAAAAATGACTTTCACCTCACTAATCCCCGCCTATTTTGAATCGCTGGTCAAAGGCGCTCAGAAAATCTGTAACACGGAATTGAAATAAAATAATGAGAAATAACGACATTTTACGCCGCCTTCGTTACACCTTCGACTTTAAGGATTCGCAAATGATGGCCTTGTTTGCGTTGGCCGGTCATACCGTCAACTGGGAACAGGTCAACGTTTGGTTGAAAAAAGACGACGATCCTTCCTGTCAGGAATGTGACGATGCCCAGCTGGCAGCTTTCCTAAACGGGCTGATTATCGAAAAACGCGGCAGAAAAGAAGGGCCGCAACCTGCACCAGAGACCTCCTTAACGAACAATGTCATCCTGATGAAATTACGGATTGCATTAAATCTGAAGGCGGAAAACGTTCTGGAAATTATGAGCTTGGCAGATATGCCGATCAGCGCACATGAACTCAGCGCCTTCTCTAGGCGTCCAGATCACAAGCATTACCGTGAATGCAAAGACCAGATGCTACGTAACTTTCTAAAAGGCGTGCAGATCAAATACTGCTCAAAAT
>CAZTEK010000282.1:0-2558 GCA_964612095.1 uncultured Verrucomicrobiota bacterium | reverse complement strand
TGGCTCCGTGCAGTCCGGTACTGGAAACTTCGCCGATGGCGTAAAGCCCCGGCATAGCAGTTCGACCATTGACGTCGGCGACTACGCCGCCGCAGGAATAGTGCGCGGCGGGAACGACCGGCACCGGCGCACGGGCCATGTCGAAACCATACTTAAGGCAGGCTTTGTAGAGTGTCGGGAAACGCTGTTGCAAAAAGTCGGCGTCGCGGTGCGAAATATCGAGATAAACGAACGGATCGCCGTATTTCTTCATAACCGAGTCGATCGCACGCGCCGTAATGTCGCGTGGCGCCAGCGGACCGCGCGGATCGAAATCATAAACAAATTCATGCCCGCGCCGGTCGATCAGTTTCGCGCCCTCGCCGCGCACGGCTTCCGAAATCAGGAAGGTTTTCGCATCGGGATGATACAGACAGGTCGGATGGAACTGGACCATCTCCATATCGCGGATCGGCAAACCGGCGCGCCACGCCATCGCCACGCCGTCGCCGGTGGCAACGTCCGGATTGCTGGTATAAAGGTAAACTTTGCCCAGACCGCCGGTAGCGAGAATGGTGACTGGCGAGCGCACGGCGAGAATTTCGCCGGATGTTTTATCGAGAAAGTAGCAGCCGACACAGCGGTTCTCGCCGCCCAGCCCAATCCAGCCGGTCGGAATCACATCAATCGCCTGCCAGTTTTCGGCGATGGTAATGTTCGGATCAGCCTTGGCGCGAGCGAGCAGTCCGTCGGCCAGCGCCTGACCGGTAATATCGCCGGCGTGCAGGACGCGGCGGCGAGAATGCCCGCCTTCTTGACCTAAATCGTATTCGGCGGGATTGTCTGAGCTGCGCTCGAAATGAACACCCAGCGTTTCGAGTTCCGCGATGCGCTCCGGCCCGCCTTCGACAATCGCGCGCACGGCGGATTCTTCGCTCAACCCGCCGCCGGTTTGCAGCGTGTCAGAAATATGTTCCGCCATCGAGTCAGCCGGATCGACAACGCAGGCAATACCGCCCTGCGCATAGCGCGTGTTGCATTCGGAAGCCTCGCGCTTGGACGCCACCAGCACCTTGCCGTGCGCGCTCAGCCGCAGCGCGGCCGTCAATCCCGCCAGCCCGCTACCGATTACCAGAAAATCTGTGTCTCGTGTTTGCATAAGTTTCAATCTATGGAAAACCGACGGCACGTTAGCACACTTTCTCCAAAGGGTGGAAACGTAAACTCGGGACGGTTCTTCTGTAGGTGCAGACGGTGGCCGCGCTTCCTCCGCGACCACCGGTCGCGGCTACAGCAACTTCTGCAGGTGTCAGCAAATCGCGGCCAAGCCTTTTACGCCTTCATTACGTGCGGTTGCCAAACTGTAGGTGCGGACGGTGGCCGCGCCTCTTCCGCGACCACCGGTCGCGGCTACAGGAGAGCAGACGCATCTACCGGTAATGAATGCTTCCCGAAAAGGGCCAATCCTCCGGCTTCGCAACCGATCCGGCGCGGACGGGATTGTTCCGTACATATTCCCATTTTTCAGAATAACTTTCGGATGAGCGCAAAAGATGGTCGAAAAAACCTTTCTGCCAGATTTGCCCATCCAAACCGGCTTCGCGCTTCAATGCCTTGGCCGTCCACTCTTTCCATTTTCCGATAAACTCTGACAGCGTTACGCCCTGCTCGCCATCGGTGCAGAAAAAGTGAACGTGATCCGGCATGACGACATAAGAGCCAACGGACCAGCCGTGCCGTTCCATGGCGGATTCCCATTCCCGGCATAAGACAAAAACTGTTTTTTCTCCGTCGAGAATTTTCCGTCGTTTCTCGGTGCAAACCGTAATGAAATAACGCGGATTGGTTATCCATATCCGATCAAGACGTCTTAAGTGTTTATGATCTAGCATGGACAAAAGACTAGCCGCGCCCACCGTGCGCGGCTACAGAAAATTACAGGTAGACGCCTTTTCGATCCATTCAAGCGTCAGGCGTTTCATAGAGTACTTCGCCTTTTTCAACGATGGTTTTGAAAAACGGATCACCCATTTTCAGGCGTTCACGGATTTTACGGGGCGAACGCACCAGTACATCGATCGGAAACGCAGTCCGCAACGAGGAACGGATTTCCGCAGCCTGTTTCACCGAACTGCCTTTGTGGTTCATTACGACCAGCAGATCTATGTCCGAGTCATCTGTCGGCTTTCCGTAAGCATAGGAACCGAAAAGGACGATCTTTTCGGGATGAAATTTCTCTGCCACTTCCCGAGCACACGCATGAATTTTATTGGTAGCGACCATGCTCGGATGGTGCCGCAAACCAGGCGGCAAGTCAATTCACCCCTCGTAGGCTGTTATGCAAGCTCCTATAGATTGCGGCTTGCGCTGGGCGAATGGCCGATATGTTTATGAAACTGACGTGAAAAGTAGAACGGGTCTTCAAAGCCGACCAGCCGGGCGATTTCTGCAACGGGCCGGTTCGGCATCTGTTCCAGCAGCTCAACCGCCCGCTCCAGCCGGAATCCGGTTTGATATTGCTTAAAGCTCTGTCCGGTGATTTTTTTAAACAGCCGCGAAACGGTCGATGCACTGCGCCC
>CAZTEK010000281.1:0-2559 GCA_964612095.1 uncultured Verrucomicrobiota bacterium | reverse complement strand
AAGACATTTTGATATTCAACTTGAAGTCGTTCAGTTCCATGGCGCTTGGCGTGTTGAATCCTTCTGGATTACCTATGACAAGTCCTTTGATTCGCACCATGCCGGTCAGCGGATTGACGACGACGCTGTTTAGATGAACAGGGACTCCTGTAAGTTTCGGGCCGGCTGTGTTTACAGCCATTTTAATGATCTGTCCGAGAGAGAGCATCAACACGACTACTAGAATTAAAATGACCCCGCCTACAATTAACATAACCTTTTTCGATTTCTTCATGCTTCAGCCCACCCTTTCTTTTGTTGATTCATTCTGAAACTCTTTTTGCGGAGGGACAAGTTCGATTTTAAGAAAATAAAAAAGCCGCCCCATGATTTGGGCGGCTTTTCGTGGCGATGTAGCGAGACCTACTTCCGGTCATAGTAAACGACTTCATCATTGATTGCGAACAGCGTGGCTTTAGCAAAAACTTGATGTTTTTTACGGGCTTTGTCGCATTTAACCGCAGCATTTTGAGCGGCTTCTTGGAGATTTGTCCGACCGTGGTCATAACCGAAGGCCCATTGTCCGGTTGGGTCAACTGCGACCACAAACACTTTTTGTCCGGGGAGCTCTTTATAGCGCATAAAAATCGGGTTCATGGCGTCCGGTGGTGGACGACGAGTTTCGTAGGTGCCTGAAGTGCAACCGCAAACGGTGGATAGTAGAATGGATAAAATTGAGATTTTGATCAGTGCTTTCATGACTTTCTCCTATTTACATCGTCAGGATCATAGCAAACCGCAAAACAGTAATGGAGTCAATGCCTTAGCCCTGTGTTTTCACTCCGCTTTTTTTGTGCGACGGGATGGTTCGCCGATAATTTTCCAGCTAGTGCCGTCGGTCCACCAGCCTTCACCGTTATCGGTATTGAGGACATAAACTCCGCCTTTACGGTCGGATAGCAATTGATACGTTCCTTTGCGGCCAGAGTTTGCGCCGCGCGGGTTACCTAGGAATATCCATTCTAGGTCAGGGGGAGCCGTTCGCCACAGGTCGCCTGTGACGGTATCAATCCAGAAGAGGCCGGAGTTGCCGATATTTTCGCAGGATTGGAACCGGGTTTTTTCTTCTGTAGATGACGAATCGTAAGAGGAGTTGATAATGACGGGCTTAGGTGTTGAGGTGGTTAGTGTTTGTGCGCTGATGCTGATCGTTGCAAGAAGACTGGAGAGCAGTAACAGTTTTTTCATAAAACCTCCTCCTAACGTGTACGCTGGTATGTTGGAACGTTGGAACGTGGAATGCAAGGCGCGGTTTGTGTCTTATTCGTCTGAAATCAGGCTTGTCGATGCCGCTTGTTATAACTATTGTTACCACATGGCTTACAAAACCAAAGTCCGCAAAATCGGTAATTCACTCGGCATCGTTCTCCCCAAGGAGGCGTTGCAGGCGATGAAAGTGGAAGAAGGCGCAACGCTTTATATCACCGAGGCACCGAACGGAGCTGTGCAGGTGACACCTGATAATGAACACTTCGGCGAGATGATGAAAATCGCTGAACGCGGCATGCAGAAATACCGCAATGCTTTGCGGGAACTGGCGAAATGAAAGAGCCGGTTTGGATTTCAACCGAAGTCGTTCTTGCAATTCAAGAGGAACTTTTGGCCCGATTCGGCGGATTATCCGGCCTGCGTGACGCAGGGCTGCTGGACTCCGCTCTGAATCGTCCGAAGCAGGTGTTTCACTATGGCGCTCCAACACTGTTCGGTCTGGCCGCTGAATACGCCTTGGGTATTGTGAAAAACCATCCGTTTCTTGACGGGAATAAGCGAGCTGGTTTTATGGCCGCCTACACGTTTCTTGGTATAAACGGATATGAGCTGGGCTCGTCGGAGGCAGAGGCTGTTATGCAGACTCTGGCGCTGGCGGCGGGAGAAACTGGTGCAGAGGAATACGCCGCCTGGCTTAAAGCCTCCTGCAAAAAAGCCAAAAGGCCTTAGACTTTAGGCTGGAGGCTTTAGATTCAGAAAAACTTTGCGAGCCTATGGCCTAAAGCCCAAAGCCTTCTCCTAATCCCCGTAGCCGTAGTTATCCACCACGAAGTCGAGGTCTTTGTCTCCGCGCCCGGAGAGGTTGACCAAGATGGTGCCGGATTTCATTTCTTTGGCTTTTTTCATGGCAAACGCCACGGCGTGTGCGCTTTCGAGCGCCGGAATAATTCCTTCGGAGCGGCAGAGCGTGAAGAACCCATTGAGGCAGTCTTTGTCGTCGATAGCGGTATATTGAATGCGGCCTTCATCTTTGAGGTGGCTGTGTTCTGGGCCGACGCCGGGGTAGTCGAGTCCGCTGGCGATAGAGTAAACCGGTGACGGTTCGCCTTTTTCGTCCTGCAACAGGTAGCACTTGAATCCGTGGATGATACCAGGCTTGCCATAGGTCGCCGTGGCGGCGTGATCCCCGGTTTTCGGTCCGCGACCCAGCGGTTCGACGCCCCAGATTTCGCACGGGTCGTTGAGAAATGCTGAAAAGAGCCCCATCGCGTTGCTGCCGCCGCCGACGCAGGCGGTAATGACATTCGGCAT
>CAZTEK010000280.1:0-2559 GCA_964612095.1 uncultured Verrucomicrobiota bacterium | reverse complement strand
GTGCGCGGCCACTGTTTCTGCGCCTGTGCTTCCGCTATGCGGGCGATCTGGCTGCCAAAATATTTTCCCGGTGCAGTGGACGGCTGCTTCAAGCGGATGATCGTTAGTGATATGGCGGCCGTAGAGGATAATCCGGCGCGCATTGGTCTTGCGCTCAATGCCAGTTACACCTTTGAAGCCTACCGGACTTTTCGTGAAATCTATTTCCGCCGCGTGCGTTTATTTGTCGGGCAGACCTTTATTGGGGTTTTGATGCGCCACCTTAAAATCATGCGTGATGAACAGCCGAAACTCAACCTAATGGCCTATTTGCGTGCCCGCGACGAGACGGATTCCGCGTGGTTGCATCGCCTCGTTCAACTCAATATCCACGTCAACGGACTTTTTGAAACCATGCCGTCGCCGTGGTTCCGTTTCCGTTTCTGGAAAAATCCAAAGATCGGAACAGTCAAAAAACTCGGCATGCTCCCCGTCGCGGTCATCGCTTTTATTTTTGATATCCCGGTTTTTCTCTCCGCTGCGTGGCGCCTTAAAACCGGTCGCGTTTCCGATGTTTGGAAAGATACAAAAAACCGGGAAGTGACCGACTCTGCTGGGTGAAATAAGTTCAAGAGGAGATACTCGTGCATTCCCATACTCACCAATTTCGTGTCCGCTACAGCGAAACCGATCAGATGCAGACCTTCTACAATTCCCGTGCGCTGGAATGGTTTGAAGTGGGCCGCACCGAACTGTCGCGCGCCATGGGTGTTTCCTATGCAGAGTGGGAACATCGCGGCATTCAGCTCCCGCTGATTGAAGCGCATGTTTATTTTACCGGCCGCGCGAAATACGACGACCTGCTGGAGATGATCACAACCATCCAGCGTGAGGGACGCGCCCGGATTCGTTTTGAAAACCGTATTGTGCAGGCTGACGGTTCCGGTGACGTGGCTCACGGTCATACAGTGCATGCCATGCTCGGCAGGGACGGGGTGCCCGTCCGCGCGCCGGACTGGGTATTGGAACTTTTGAATCAGGAGAAATAATGGAACGACAGTTTTTGATGGGAAATGAAGCGGTGGCCTTGGGCGCACTGCATGCAGGCGCTGCCCGCGGAGCCGGTTATCCCGGAACGCCGTCGAGCGAAATCCTCGATGTCTTTAACAAGCTGGGCGGAAAAGCGGAATGGTCACCGAATGAAAAAGTCGCCGCCGAAGTCGCGCTAGGCGTTTCATTCGCTGGCGTTCGTGCCTTCACCACGATGAAGCACGTCGGACTCAACGTTGCCGCAGATGTTTTGTTTACTGCCGCCTACAGCGGAGTAGACGGCGCACTGGTTTTTATTGTAGCCGACGATCCGGGACTGGCTTCCAGCCAGAACGAACAGGACACCCGCCGTTACGCCGTCGCCGCCGGGGTGCCGCTGATTGAACCGTCCGACTCGCAGGAAGCCTACGACTTCACCCGTCTGGCGTTCGAAATTTCCGAACGCTGGAAAATTCCGGTGATCGTTAAACTGACCACCCGCGTCTGCCATTCCGGAACGATTATCACGCCGCGCGCACCGGACAGTAATCTGCCGACAGCGCACTTCGAGCGCAACATTCCGTATCACGTCATGGTTCCCGGCCATGCCCGCCCGGCGCACCGCCGCCTGCGGCAGAAGCTGGCGGAAATCGCCGAATGGAATGAGAAGGAAGGTCCGAATCAGAAAATTGCGGGATCAAAGGATCTCGGCATTCTGGTTTCCGGCGTGGCGTATGAGCATGCCCGTGAAGCCGCGCCGGACGCTTCATTTTTTAAAGTCGGTATGAGCTATCCGCTGCCGATGCAGCAGATGCTCAATTTCTCCGCGTCGGTTAAACGCGCCGTGGTGATCGAAGAAAACGATCCGTATATGGCCGACGCCGTTCGTGCCGCCGGTGGCGCAATTGAAAGTGCGCCGGAAATGTACCGCTTCGGCGAGCTGGACGTGGTTCGTATTAAACGGATTCTGGCGCACGACATTTCACCGGAGCCTGTACCGCCGCGCGGTAAACCGCCGCAGCTTTGCGCCGGGTGTCCGCATACAATCACCTTCGAAATGCTGAAAAAATACAACTGCATCGTCGCGGGCGATATTGGCTGCTACACGCTGGCGGCACTTCAGCCGCTGGCTGCGATGGATACTCAGATTTGCATGGGTGCGAGTCTCGGTGTCGGCGTCGGCCTGCGCCACGTTCTGCCTCGCGAAGAAGCCAAGCGCGTGGTCAGCGTGATCGGTGACAGCACCTTCGTTCACAGCGGACTGACCGGGCTGGCCGAAATGACGTACAATGTGCCGCCGACCGGTCATGTCCTGCTGATTCTTGATAATTCGACCACCGCGATGACCGGTCAGCAGGAACACCCCGGCACCGGGCGCCTACTGGATCATTCGCCAGCCAACCAGCTCGATTACGAAACGCTGGTTCGTGCGATGAACGTTCCAAACGTTGGAATATTCGATCCGGTTCGCCAGCTCGCAGAGTTTGAGGCCGCTCTGGTGGAAGCGCTGGCGAAAGACGAGCTGACCGTTTTGATCGTGCGCCGGCCCTG
>CAZTEK010000279.1:0-2560 GCA_964612095.1 uncultured Verrucomicrobiota bacterium | reverse complement strand
GCGCGCGCCTGTAAAACGGTGTTGCTGAGCGATCAGGCCGAAATTGAAATTCCGCCCCGTTCGTTGTTGAAAATCGGTTCATGCGCCTCCGCTGATTTCTACGCCACCCGCAAAAATCTTTTCACACCCCTAAAAACCGCTGGCAGACAGCTTGGTATCGCGGTGGATATTGGTACGACGACAGTCGCGGCTATTCTTGTTGAGCTTTCCACCGGAAAAATTCTGGCACGCGAGTCGGCCTACAACCGGCAGATTGAGCTGGCGGACAACATTGCTTCGCGAATTGCGCTCTGTCGCGAAGATGAAAAGCTGAAAAAGCTTCAGCACCTGATTATCAAGGAGACGCTGGTTCCAATGTTTGGAAAACTTTCCGTTCAGAGTTCCCAGAGTTTGGAACAGGTGACAGAAATTGTTTTGTCCGGTAACACGGTGATGAGTCATCTGGCGCTTGGACTTTCAGCGTTGAGTATCGGCACGATTCCGTTCGAGCCGCTCACTAAAGTTTTCAGCGAACACGCTGCTCCGGAGATTGGTTTGACCAACTGCCCGAACGCCCGTGTGCGCACCGTTCCGGCCATTGCTGGTTATGTCGGCGGCGATCTCGTTTCCGATCTCTACATTGCAGAACCAGATGCATCGAAACTGGAACTGATTGTCGATATCGGAACCAACGGCGAAATTATTTTAAATGATCACGGAAAACTGACGGCTACGGCGACGGCTGCCGGTCCGGCGTTTGAAGGAGCCGGTCTTCTGCACGGTTGCCGCGCCGATGTCGGCGTGATCGAAAAAATTATCTGTCAGTCCGATGATTCGATTGACGTCGAAACCATCGGCGGGAAACCGGCGACTGGATTGTGCGGCAGTGCGGCAGTTGACTTTATTGCGTCGGCCTGGCGTACCGGATTGTTAAACGACATGGGGCGATTTGATTTGGATCGGCTTCGTGCGGCGGGGCGTTTGGTCGAGCTCGAATATCATGGCATCAAAGGCAATTCTTGTCTGATTGTGTCTCAGGCCCTGTCGGGACTGAATGAGCCGATACTGATTACCGAGTTTGATGTCTCGCAGATTTTGAAAGCTAAAGCCGCCGTGTATGCTGGAATCCGTACTTTATTGGAACGTAGCGGACATCAGATCGGCGATGTAGACCGGCTGATTCTTGCCGGAGGATTTGCGGCGCACTTGAGAATTCCTCATGCGATCACCATCGGCCTGTTGCCGGAAATGCCGCTCGAAAAATATGATGTGGTCGGCAACGGTTCGTTGGCCGGGGCTTATGCCGCGCTTGGCGGCGGCGGAGTCTGGGATGAATTTAACCGAATCGCAAAATTACCGGAAAGCTGTCATCTCGCAGAAACGAATGAATTTGAAAACCGTTTTATTGATGCCTTGGCGATTCCGAATCTCGATCCCGATGAGTTTCCGGAAACCATCCGAACAATGAAAATTTTGAAATGATTTTGCTGTCCATGATTTTGTAAATAGATAAGGAGCTAATTATGTGTAATGGAATGACAGAACTGGATATTCCCTTCGAAAAGCGAGAGCTGATGGCTTTTCTATGTGGACTGGAATCAATTGACGCTCGTTTAAAGGAAAAGCTCACTGCGGAAGAGCTGGCGGCCGTCACCGGAACGCGGGAACTTTTGCAGGAACTGATCGCCGGGATGCTCAGTGGGAATCACCACCATCACGACCATGGTTGCGATCATTCGCATAACCATGAACACACGCATCCTCATAAACATTAGTAATTGGTTACAATACGTATCGAAACCACATCTCCAAAGGCGGTGTGGTTTTTTTATAGCAACTTTCATCCATTAAAAGGCTATTCAAAGGCATTTTACGGATAGTTTTCGGCAAGATCGTCATATTTATTTGGCGGATGCCACTATTTCAAAAAGCTTTCGATCTGTACGATGAGCGGCGTTTGACGGGGTTGCAACCAGTTGATGTTACGAATGTAATATAAATAACACCAGCTCTGCAAGATCATCGATTGAACAAATACACGGACCGGTAAACTTATATAAGGGGACTTAATGGCTAAGCAGAAAATTGTTGATGCAGTGAAAAGCGGTAAAGTTTTGATCTCAGACGGTGCTTGGGGAACGTTTCTCCAGAAAAAAGGGCTGAAGCCCGGTGAGTGTCCCGAATTGTGGGCGGTTGATCGTCCGGCCGATGTGAAAGAAATTGCACAGGCCTATTTCGCTGCTGGTGCCGATATGGTCGAGAGCGATACGTTCGGTGGCACTTCCTTTAAGCTGGAACATTTCGGACTACAGAATCGCGTGGCAGAAATCAATCAGGCCGCAGCCAGACTTTCCGCTGAAGCGGCCGCTGAAGCGGGCGGTACCAAATGGGTGATCGCCTCCGTCGGTCCGACCGGCAAGATGCTGGTGATGGAAGAAGTAACGGAAGAAGAACTTTATAACTGCTTCAAGGATCAAGTAGTGGCTATGGCTAAAGGCGGCGCCGATGCTATTTGCATCGAAACCATGAGTGACATTGAAGAAGCCGCTTTGGCTGTCAAAGCAGTGAAAGAAAACACCTC
>CAZTEK010000278.1:0-2562 GCA_964612095.1 uncultured Verrucomicrobiota bacterium | reverse complement strand
TTCTGCCGTCCATCATTCTGCCAAAAATCTTCCTGTCTCATTTCTATTACTCAAAAACGATCACCGTCACCGACGGGCTGGCCGCTTCAAAAGATATCTCGACTCCGCCGGTTTTCTTTTTGACCGTGCCGTTAAAATCAGACAGTTTGAGCGCATTGCGCATGAGTTGCTCATATTTTTTCCAATGGTTGGAAACAAAGGCTTTACCCTGTACGCGGTCGGCGGCCATGGCGGTATAGCCAGCAGTGGCGACAGTGGTAGCGGGTTCACCACGATGCGCAAGATGTTTCGGATCGAGCAGTCCGGCGGACTTGAAGTCGTCGCGGATGACATCATAAACTGAATTCTCTTCGGTGAAGGAAAGCATGCCTGACGGTTGCAGATCGGACCGCGGAAGGGTCAGCGTCAGACGGGCGCTCTGATGCTTCACCCGGTCCGGATTCCAATGGGCAACCGTCAGCACGGCTTCGTTCTCCTTGACCGAAAGAAAGGCCCGCGCCCGCGTTCCCGGCTCCGAATCCGTTTTGACCGGCAAAGAATAAAGCTGCCCGCCGCGCATCCGTTCGAACACGCAATAGAGCCAGCCCTGACTCATCAGCAGGTTCTTTTCGTTATCAATTTTCTCAAACAGTTCCCAATGCCAGATGCGGTCGGTGTCGATCTCTTTGAGGCCGATGATTGTGTCGAGATTCTGAGCCGCGCCGCGCGCACCGGTATCCAGCCCGTAGATGCCGCCCTCGGTATTGAGGTGCGACCCGAACTCATGCACCTCGCGGGAAATCTCTTTGTAACGGGGAGATATCTCTTCAATCGCCTCCCACATCTTCAGGAATTCCGGCAAACGTTCGTCGGGTTGGATATTGATCAGCGTACCGTCATCCCGAATGGAGCTGAAATAATATAGCGAACGCGGCGCGAAATCGAACGGGCTGCCGATTGCCCCGGTCGCGGTGTTGGTACCGTGCGCGCAGTGGTCGGCAAGCTTGAGCAATCCTACGTTGCCGCTGACCAGCCCGCCGAAGTTTTGGAAATTCCCCTGCGGCATGGAGCGGTTGAACGGGCCGAATTTCGCCTCGGGAAAAACCTCTTTAACTGCCTTGGCGGCATGGTCGTACACCTGGCAATACTCTTCAAAGGTTCCGGCAAAACGGCGGTCATCCTGCATCTCGGTTCCCATACGGAAACGGAGGCGCGTCTGGATTTCATTGCCGTAGAGTCTTTTGATCTCAGCGCACATCGCGCGAATGAATGCGTACCACTCCGTCATGTCGCGCGGCGGGGCGACCTGTCCAAAGTGCTTTCCTGAATCGACCCGTTTCGGCTCCGGGAGACAGTGCGGAACGTTGTCCAGCACCAGCGTCAGTTCATAGCCCTGCTCTATATATGGATCAAGCCGTGCCTTCAGCAGATCCCAGCGGTAGAAAACCTTCCCGGCTTCATCGCGCCCGGCCAGATCGTTGGGATCATTCGTCCGTTGCGGATCAAGCTTGGGGTCCATCCATCCGCCGAGCAAGCGTACGACTGTAATTCCATCGGTGAACGGAAGCTCCTTTTCGAACGGTTTTTTCGTGTAAGGGAAATCGGTCTGGGGCATCCAGTCGGGGATTTTCCACATCAGCGCGGCCGGAGCCAGGGTGCGGTCGAGCACAGCGGTGTTGCGATAAAAGCCGTCCATTTTGCCAAGCGGAATCGCCTCGTCGGCAAAGGCCGCGCTGCAAACAAGCCCTGTACTAACCATTAACGCTGCCCAACTTTTCATCCCGTTTCCCTTACAACTTATATTCAACCGCGAATTTTCACTGGAGTTTTAATCAAAATAATTATGGTCAAAATAATGATAGAACCCACAGATTCCAGAACTGCACCAGCTCAAACGGCTTCCACACTCCCTTAGTATTTTTCTACCTCTAAAAATTATTCTGTCCTTAATTATTCTGATTTTTCTACTGCTGTACCTCTCCGCGCTTCAAGCTGCTTGCGGATTTCCGCCGCCTTCTGCTGATTGATTGGAAAGCGCACGATCACCGCCATGGCAATCAGAATCCCGACGGCAGGAACAACCGTGTAAAGCAGACGGATGGCGAATAGCGTGCCTTCCGGCTGCGCTCCGCCCAGCTTTGCGTCAAAGCCGGTCCATTGCAAAATGAATCCCGAAATCAGAAAGCAGACGGCCAGCCCCAGCTTCATCGTCCAGCCGTAGAAGGCTCCGAACGAACCTTCGCGGCGCGTTCCGTTTTCCAGCTCATCGAGATCCGTCACATCGGCGGTCATCGAGGCCAATAACGTCCAGATGGCGGACAACCCCGGCGCAATCAGGCCGGTGGCCAGCAGCTGGAGCCACGGATTGGACGGCGTGAAGCACCACCACTTGGCCAGATTGGCCAGCACGGCAATGAACATGAAAATCAGCAGCGAGGCCTTTTTGCCCAGCTTGCCGGACACCCAGGTAATCAGCGGTACCGAGGCCATGCAACAGCAGTGATAAAAAGTGCCTACCGCCCCCAATACGATGGAAGCTGCCTTCAAGTCACCGCCGAACACGTAATAAACGTTGATATAAAA
>CAZTEK010000277.1:0-2566 GCA_964612095.1 uncultured Verrucomicrobiota bacterium | reverse complement strand
CACTCAGGCCGGAAACATGGATTGTGAGGTTCAGCAGGGTCGAGGTGTACGGTTGCTCTGCCAGTCGATCCGGAGCGAGCTTGGGCAAATCTGTCCGCCTCACGCGAGAGGAAACAGTTCTTCCGGTACGAACAGTTGCTTTTGCTTCGGTAGGCACACGAAATCCGCTCCGTCACAGATGGACGTAAAAATTATTCCCGTTCGGGAATAATTGAATTCATGAAAAAATAACCGGATATATTTTTACCGAACGGGAATATTTTGTTGCAATTCAAGTCTGATGTGGCATTTTAATACCGTTCGGTAAAAAAAGGAGCCGGTATGACGGTTGAAGAGATTGGCAAAACGATTCGCAGGGTACGCAAATCACAGGGGCTCACGCAGAGTGAACTGGCAATGACCGCCAATACTGCGGTCCGGTTTATTTCAGATCTGGAGAATGGAAAAGTCACCTGCGAAATCGGGAAGGCTCTGCAGGTGATCCAGTGTCTGGGTGTTCAAATCCGGTTAGATGCTGCCGGTTCGAAAGGGTAATCGATGAAAACTCTGGCAGTCTGTTTTTATGGGAAGCAAGTGGGCGCGCTGACGCAGGATGAGTTGGGAAAGTTTTCTTTCCAATACGAACCCGCATGGCTGCAGAATCCGCAGGCGCAACCTCTTTCTCAATCCCTGCCTTTGAGAAGTGAGGCTTTTGAAGAAAAAGAATGCGCCGGCTTTTTCGGCGGACTGCTTCCCGAAGATCACAACAGGGAACTGATCGCCCGTAATCTCGGCATTACGGCGGGGAATGACTTTGCTATGCTGAAAGCCATTGGCGGTGAATGCGCCGGAGCGATAGCTCTTCTGGATCCGGACGCAGATATGCCATCCCGGCAGCAATCCTATCATCCGGTTTCCGAGGACGAACTGGTGTCGATTCTAAATACGCTGCCCCGCAAACCGCTGCTCGCCGGGGAAGCCGAAGTGCGCCTGTCACTGGCTGGAGCCCAGAACAAACTGGCGCTTTACCGCGACGAGAAGGGCTTTGCGCTTCCGTTGCACGAGTCGCCCAGTACATATATTCTGAAACCGGAGTCCAATCTGTTCCCCGGACTGGTGGAAAACGAAGCCGCCTGTCTTCGTCTGGCCCGGGCAGTGGATCTCCCCGGTGTCGAGGCAGAGCCCATGACAATTGGTCCGCATCGCTGTCTGCTGGTCAAACGATATGACCGGCACCGGGATGGGGGGCATCTGCACCGCATCCATCAGGAGGATTTCTGTCAGGCTATGGGAATTTCAAGCCGCTATAAATATCAGTCTGAAGGCGGACCTTCGCTGGTTCAGTGTTTTGAACTTGTGCGCAAAGCATCGGCTCGACCGGCGAAAGATCTCATTACCCTGTTCGAGGCCGTACTCTTCAACTACCTGATCGGCAATAACGATGCGCATGGAAAGAATTTTTCACTGCTCTATGTGCCGGATGGGAATGCCATCCGGGTTGAACTCGCACCGTTGTACGACGTGGTCTGCACGGCTGCGTACCCAGAGCTGTCGCAGAAAATGGCTATGAAGATCGGAAGCAAATATCTTCCGGCGGACTTGCGTCTGCGGCACTGGGAAGCCTGGTGGCAAAGCATCGGCTTTTCGATCCCGCAGGCCCGCAGGCAAACCCTCCAGTTCATGGAAAAGACCGACACGATTTTGTTGGAAGCGGCAGCCACTCCAGTTGAGCAACAGATCTGCGACATTGCCCGCGAGCGCCGGGAGATACTCAGCCGGACGCTGGCATCGGCTTACGGTTCGCTCCGGAGAAATTGATGTGGTACCGGCATGGAAATTCTTTCTGTAGCCGAGGCCGGTGACCCCGGCAGGTTGGGCTGGCTACGATTTGACAGGTGCACTCGCAAAATAAAGAAACGCGGTCACCGTCCGCATCCACAGAAAAACTTTCAATTTTATCCGCAGATCGAACATCCGATTCCCGCAGAGGAGATTTTTTTACCAGCGAATGAATAAAATTTACGAATGGGGGCGAGAATTTCATCAAAATAATTAAGGTCAAAATAATGGGAAAGGTCAAAAACTTCTTTTTTCTGTGGTTGCAAATTTTTACATACTCAAATACTATTTTTACATACTCAAGGAGATGTTTATGCAGGCTGTTGTAGCAGAAAGAGGGCAGGTAACCATTCCATACCGGTTGCGGATGAAGCTTGGAATTACACCGAAAACGGTACTGAATTTCCGCGAAGAAGGGGGCCGGCTTGTTGCGGAAAAAGAAGTCGCTGAGAGCCCTGTCCGCCGGGTGATGGGATGTCTGAAAACCCGCAAGAGCACGGATGAGTTGATTCGTGAATTGAGGGGCACCCTGTGATCACGGCGGTGGATACCAATGTGTTGATTGATGTTTTTACTGCGGATCCGACATTCGCTGAAAAATCGGCTGTTGCGCTGGAAGAAAGCATGCGTCGCGGGCGGATTGTGGCTTGCGAAGCGGTTTGGGCGGAAACCTGCGCCCTTTTTCCGGATGATCGGAGTTTTGTGCGGGCTATGCAGGATTTGGGCGTGGAACTTTCCCCGATGACAG
>CAZTEK010000276.1:0-2569 GCA_964612095.1 uncultured Verrucomicrobiota bacterium | reverse complement strand
CCGATCCCGTCATCTTCTTCGAATCGCAGAAGACCTACGGCATCGGCGAAATGTTTGAGAAGGGTGGCGTGCCGGAAGGCTATTACGAAACGCCGGAAGGCGAACCTGCCGTCCGCCGCGAAGGTAAAGACCTCACGATCATTACCGTTGGTCCGGTGCTTTACACCGGTATCAAAGCCGCTGACACGCTGAAGGCCAAGTACGGTCTGGAAGCGGAAGTGATCGATCTGCGCTTCGTTAACCCGCTTAACTACGACAAGATCGTCGCGTCGGTGAAGAAGACCGGTCGTGTGGTGCTGGCGTCCGACTCCGTCGAGCGCGGAAGCGCGCTGCACAATATCGCCGCCAACATTACCCAGCTTTGCTTCGACCAGCTCGACGCTCCGCCGGTTGTTGTCGGCGCGAAGAACTGGATCTCGCCAGCCGCCGAAATGGAAATGGATTATTATCCGCAGGCCGACTGGATGATTGATGCAATCCACCAGCGCATTCTGCCGCTGCCGGGTCACGTTGTGAAACACAACTACACCACCGGTGAAATGCTGCGCGTTGCCCGTAAAGGCGTGTAAGGGCAGGATGCATCCTGCCCGTACGGCGCAAGGAGATCGTATGAATTTTGAAAAATTGAATGATGGTTGTGTGAAAACCCGGCTTGCGGCGATCCGCGAGCTGGGGGAGTTGGTGAAAGCCGGAATAGCTCCGACTGACGAAGTGAACAACCATGTTCACACGATCTATTCCTTTAGTCCGTATTCGCCCTGCATGGCCGCGGTGAAAGCCGCGCAGGCCGGTTTGCAAACGGTTGGAATCATGGATCACGATTCTGTTTCCGGCTGTGAGGAAATGCTGGAAGCCTGCAAGGCGGTCAACATGGCCTCAACTGCCGGTTGCGAAATCCGCGTCAACATGGACGGCACGCTGGTTGAAGGTCGCAAGACCAACAACCCGGATGAGCCGAATGTCAGTTACATTGCTTTCCACGGCATTCCGCGAACGCAGTTCAAGGCGGTTGCAGAATTTCTAAACCCGATCACTAAGGCGCGAATTGCCCGCGACCGGAAAGAGGTTGGATTGCTCAACGCGAAGCTGGCACAGCTCGGCGCACCGCAGCTCGACTTTGAAAAAGATGTCATGGCAATTTCCGAAGCGGACACCGGCGGATCCATCACCGAACGTCACATTCTTTACGCGCTGTCGCTGAAGCTGATTGCGGCATACGGCAAAGGGCAGAAGCTGATTTCGTTTGTTGAAGAGCAGATGAAAATTCCAATGCCTGGAAAGCTAAAGGCTATTCTGCTGGATTTGAATAATCCGCATTACGCCTACGATCTGCTCGGCGTTTTCAAGTCCGCGCTGGTTCCGGACTTTTTCATTCTCTCCGGCAAAGACGAATGTATCAACGTCTGTGATGCGGTGAAGTTTGCCAACGACATTGGCGCGATTCCGGCTTACGCCTATCTCGGCGATGTTGGCGAATCGCCGACCGGTGATAAAAAGGCGGAAAAATTTGAAGACGACTATCTCGACGCGCTGATGCCGGAGCTGAAAAAGATCGGCTTCAAAGCAATTACCTATATGCCGCCGCGAAATACCAAACCGCAGCTACTTCGTTTACAGAAACTCTGTCAGGCGAACGGCCTGATGGAAATCAGCGGCGTGGACATCAACAGCTCAAGGCAGGAATTCAACTGTCCGATTCTGCTCGAACCGGAGTTCCGCCATCTGGTGGACGCCGCGTGGGCACTGATTGCGCACGAAAAACTGGCGGCGGAAAATCCGAAGCTTGGGCTTTTCCATCCGGGAAATCCGTTGAGTGTCCAATCATTGGAAAAACGGATTCAGAAATATGCCGCTCTCGGTAAACAGATTGACCACCGCCAGCCCGAAAAGGCGCTGAAGCTGGTTGATTTTTAAATTGGTTGCAAAGTTAACAGCACAAAGCTGACGGTAACGGTGAGCTGATCAAGCCGCTGCACGTCAGCTTTTGCTTGTGGGGCGGAGCACCAGAAGATGGGCGTCATCTGGATGAGGTCGGCGAGCTGTGTCGCGCTGAGGGTTTGCTGATAGCTCAGCAGTTCACGGTGTGTTTCCTTAAAATGTGGTGCGCATTTGGCGGCAGCCTCGTCGGCTTTTTCTTCAAAGTCACCGGCATTCGCCGCTAGCTGCGACCGCAGTTCAATCAAATGATTTGGGCCGGGCACGCCGAGAATCAGCGCTCCGTCCGGTTTCAGGATGCGGGAGAATTCTTCCGGATTACGCGGGGCAAGGATGCTAAGAATCACATCCATTGAATGATCGGCAAACGGCAGTTTTCGCATGGCGTTGGCGACGATCCAGTTTGTATCTTTATAACGCTTCGCTGCGCAACGGATGGCTTCTTTCGAGATGTCCACGCCGAAGCGGGTTCCTGCCAGGGCGCCGAGGAAATAGCCTTCGCCACAGCCGCAGTCCAGAATGGACATTGCCGATTTCCGATTGATGATTGCCGAATTGGTAAGAAGTTTTTTCAGCGGATTAAATGCTCCGGAGTCGAAGAATCGGCGGCGGGCCTGAATCATTTTGTCGTCGT
>CAZTEK010000275.1:0-2576 GCA_964612095.1 uncultured Verrucomicrobiota bacterium | reverse complement strand
AAGCGCTCACGGCAAAGGTCAAAGAGATTCCTTTGACCGAACTGATGGGTGAAAAAGCGAAAGCCCTGAAGACTGACGTTAGCAAAATCACCACATCAATGGGTAAACTGAAAGATCAGATGGCGGCTTATGCCAAAGAATTGGCCGCAAAGAAGTAATTCAATTAGTCCGGTTGTAAAACGAACGCTCCGCTTTTGCGGGGCGTTTTTTTTGCCTCGTGTATTTTCACAAACCTTGGAAGAAATGGGTCCAAATATTGGCGGCGGCGTTGAGCGCACGGGCACGGTGGGAGATTTTATTTTTCACTTCCGCCGGAAGTTCGGCAAAGGTCTGATTGTAGCCGTCCGGGACAAAAAGAGGATCGTAGCCGAAGCCTTGATTTCCGCGCAGCTCTTCGATGATGCGGCCGTGCACAGAGCCCTCAACGGTTTGTGGTTCTTCGCCGGGCAGAGCGAGTGCAATGACGGTGCGGAACTGTGCGCTACGGTTGGGCTTGTCCGCAAGTTCACGTAATAGCTTTAGATTGTTGTCATGGTACGTGCACCCTTCGCCGGACCAGCGGGCGGAAAAGACGCCCGGTTCGCCATGTAATGCTTCCACTTCCAGCCCGGAATCGTCGGCCATCGCGGGTAAGCCCGTGGCTTTACAGATTTCGACGGCCTTTTTTACCGCGTTGGCTTCCAGCGTGGCACCGTCTTCGACCACATCAGGGATTTCCGGGAAATCAAAGGCGGAGCAGACGTCCAATCCTTGGAAATCAAAGATGGCGTGAATCTCTTCGAGCTTGTGCGGATTGCGGGTGGCGATGACTAGTTTCATGGGGCAGAGTGTGGAAGTTCGGCGTTTTTAGTTCAAGATCAGCTTATTTAAAATATGCACTTGCGCAGGGCAGGTGGAGAAGTTATCTTCTCCGGCCTTTCCTGCGCTCGGGTGGTGAAATTGGTAGACACGCTAGCTTGAGGTGCTAGTGGCCGCAAGGCCTTCGGGGTTCGAGTCCCCGCTCGAGCACCACCTTCTCCTCATAATATCGGAGTCATGAGACTGGCTAGATTTTCGCGAAGCCGGTCGCGCAGCGGGCGACTCTGCCAATCAGCCAGAATGACTTCATCGCTGGAATTCATATCTTCGTGGATAATGCGTTTAAGTTTGTTGGTGAATTCGGTGCTGTAGACCGCGAGGCAGGTTTCGTAGTTCAGATGCAGGCTGCGTACGTCGAGGTTGGCTGTGCCGATGAGAGAAAATTCTCCGTCGATGACCAGTGCTTTGGCGTGCATGAAGGGTGGACGCCGTTCGTGGATATGCACGCCGGCCAGCAGGAGTTCTTCGTAGAGGGAACGGCTGGCGTAGCCCGCGCAATAGTGATTATTTTTTTCAGGCACGATGAGATGTACGTCTACGCCGCGCAATGCGGCGGAACGCAACGCACGCAAAATATCCTCTGGCGGTACGAAGTAGGGGGTGACGGCAAGAATCTGTTTTTTCGCAAGGATGATGCTGTTGAAAAAGCTTTCAACAGCGACATCTTCAACCGTGGACGGGCCGGTGCTGATGAGCCGTGCCGTGATGTTTCCAGCAGGTTCGGTGTGTGGAAAGTATTCTTCGGTCAGGAGTTTTTCTGGGGATTCTTCGGTGATAAAATACCAGTCGTGCAGGAAGGAATATTGCAGTTCCTGTACAATGGGGCCTTTTGCTTCGAAGTGATAATCCCGGATGGGTGGGCTGCCGGGACGGGTGACATGGTCATCGTGCAAGTTGATGCCGCCAAAAAATCCTATTTCGCCGTCAACAATGAGCATTTTTCGGTGATTACGCAGATTGATTTGAAATTGTCGTTTGAGCAGATTGGCCTGCGTCCAGCCGGCCACTTTGAAGCCGAGTGTTTTACTGGCTTTGCGGAACAGTCCGCCGAATAAAGCGCGGGAGGATCCAAAGCGGTCGTAGAGTAGACGAACCTGAACGCCTTCGGCAGCTTTAGCGGCGAGCGCATCCATAAATTCATGGCTGACCTTATCGTTGCCGATAATATAGCTCTGAAGATGAATATGGCGTTTGGCATTGCGGATGGCTGCAAGCATACGCGGATAGGCTTCGTCGCCGTCTACCAGCGGGGTAATTTGGTTTCCTGCGAGCGCCGGATGGGACGGAATGAGTGCGTCAAGCGTCCGGTTGAATTCGCGCTGGAATTCATTTTCAGACGGAGCTCCGATGAGGTTGTGCCAGTAGGCGCGCGGAGCTGTTTCACGGGTTTCTTTGCGAGTTTCGAGCAGGTGCTGATCGGTTAGAAATTTCAGGAAGCCCCGATCACCGACGCGGTCTATGCCGAAGCTGAGGTAGAAGAGCGGCCCAATGACCGGAACGGACCACGCGATGAATATCCATAGCAACGTGGAACTGGCGTTGCGGCGGCGCTGAAGACTATGGAATGTGACTAGGACAAAGGCGGTTAGATGGAATGTCCATCCGGCAACCAATAGAATGTGCTGACTTAGATGCATCTTAGTTGTTTAGCGCGTCTCGGAGTTCTTTTTCGTAAAGGTGCGGTTCCAGCAGAAACGAGTCGTGACCTTTGTCTGAAT
>CAZTEK010000274.1:0-2608 GCA_964612095.1 uncultured Verrucomicrobiota bacterium | reverse complement strand
GCGAAGTGCTGCTCGAAGAATCCGTCTACGGCTGGAAAGAGTTCGAGATGGAAGTTATGCGCGACAAGAAGGACAACGTCGTCATCATTTGCTCCATCGAAAATATGGATCCGATGGGCATCCATACCGGCGACAGCATCACCGTCGCGCCGACCCAGACGCTGACCGACCGCGAATATCAGACAATGCGCGACGCTTCCATCAAAGTCATGCGCGCTGTCGGCGTCGAAACCGGTGGATCGAACGTCCAATTCTGCATTCATCCGGAAACCGGCCGCATGGCGATTATCGAAATGAATCCGCGCGTATCGCGCTCGTCGGCGCTGGCCTCTAAAGCGACCGGCTTCCCGATTGCCAAACTGGCCGCCAAACTGGCTGTTGGTTATACGCTCGACGAGTTGCCGAACGATATCACCAAAAAGACGCCGTCCTGCTTTGAACCGTCCATCGACTACTGCGTCGTCAAAATGCCGCGCTTTGCTTTCGAAAAATTTCCGTCGGCGGACGCGCACCTTGGCGTCAGCATGAAGTCGGTCGGCGAAACGATGGCGATCGGCCGCAACTTTAAAGAAGCGCTCCAAAAAGCGTTCCGATCTTTGGAAATCGGCGTAGACGGTCTCGACCTCAAAGCCGAAGCTAAAGTACCGCTCGCCCGTTTGGACGAATGGCTGACCCGCACGAAGACCGAGCGGTGTATCGCCATTAAAGTCGCACTCAAACAGGGTTATACTGTTCAGAAGATTGCCGACATCACCAAAATTGATCCGTGGTTCATCGACAACATTCTGCAAATCGTCGAAATGGAGCGCGAGATCCTCGACGCACCGAAAGATAAACCTCTCGACATCGATCTGCTCCGAAAAATCAAACTCAACGGTTTCTCCGATGCGCAGATCGCCGTACTGCGCGGTCAGGACCCGCTGGCGTTCCGCGAAGAACGCAAGAAAGCGGGCGTCATTCCGGTTTACCGTCTGGTTGATACCTGCGCCGGCGAATTCGAGGCCGCCACGCCTTATTTCTACTCCAGCTACGGCGACCTCAACGAAATCCGTCACACCGGCAAAAAGAGCATCATCGTTCTCGGTTCCGGCCCCAACCGCATCGGCCAGGGAATCGAATTCGACTATTCCTGCGTACATACCGTCAAGGCGCTACGCGAAATGGGCTACGAAGCGATCATGGTTAATTCAAACCCAGAAACCGTTTCAACCGACTACGACACCTCCGACAAACTTTATTTCGAGCCGCTCACCTTCGAAGATGTGATGAACATCTACGAACAGGAAAAGCCGCTCGGCATGATCGTTCAAATGGGCGGACAGACTCCGCTCAATTTGGCCGACCGTCTGCTCGCCGCTGGCGTTCCAATCCTTGGAACCTCGCCAAAGAGCATCGCCATGGCCGAAGACCGTGAACTCTTCCGCCAGATGATCATCAAGCTCGACCTCAAACAGCCGGAAAGCGGCACGGCCAAGACCATGGATGACGCGCTGAAAATCGCGCACCGCATCGGCTTCCCGGTTATGATCCGCCCGTCGTTCGTACTCGGCGGACGAGCCATGATGGTCGCCTACGACGAAACCGAATTCGTTCCGTTCACCCACGCTGCGTTCAACGCCAGCCCAGGCCATCCGGTACTGATCGACCGCTTCCTCGAAAACGCGATCGAAATTGATGTGGATTTGGTTTGCGACGGTAAGGACGTTTACATCGGCGGCGTCATGCAGCACGTCGAAGCCGCCGGAATTCATTCCGGCGACAGCGCCTGCTCAATCCCGCCCTACTCGCTCGACCCGAAAATCGTCAAAGAAATCGAAGCGGCCTGCACCCGCATGGCACTCGAACTAAACGTCAAAGGACTGATGAACGCGCAGATGGCCGTTAAAGGTAGCGACATCTATGTCATCGAAGTCAATCCGCGCGCCTCGCGTACCGTACCGTATGTTGCCAAAGCCACCGGCGTACCGCTGGCAAAAATTGCCACTGAAGTCGCCGTTGGTAAAACACTCAAAGAGCTCGGCTTGGTCGGCTTCCGTCCAAAACTGAGCTGGTTTGCCGTCAAAGAAGCCGTATTCCCCTTCAACCGCTTTGCGGGCGTAGACCCGATCCTCGGACCGGAAATGAAGTCCACCGGCGAAGTAATGGGCATTGATAAAACCTTCGAAATGGCCTACTGGAAATCACAAATTGCTGCTGGGCAGATGTTGCCAACCAAAGGCTGCGTATTCCTCAGTGCCACGGATCGCGACAAAGGCTGGATGGTGGAAATCGGCAAAGCGCTCGTTGCCCTCGGCTTCACGCTGACTGCCACGGAAGGAACCGGCAAAGCGCTCCATGCGGCCGGACTGAACGTTACTGAAACCTGTAAGCTCGCCAGCGGACAGCATCCGAACATCATCGACTTCATGCAGGACGGAAAAATCGCCATGGTCATCAATACGCCCAGCGGACCGGTCTCGCGCATGGATGAAATCAAAATCCGCTCTGAGTGCATCCTGCGGAACATCCCGATCGTCACCACCGAGTCCGGCGCCCGCGCCACGCTCGGTGCCATCAAAGCCGTCGCCGGCAAAGATTGGGATGTTAAGCCGATTCAGGACTATCACGC
>CAZTEK010000273.1:0-2628 GCA_964612095.1 uncultured Verrucomicrobiota bacterium | reverse complement strand
ATGAGGGCACTTCTCGAACAGTTTCTAGATTACATTTCCCTTGAGCTGGGATTGAGTCCGAATACCCGCTCGGCGTATGCCGACGATATCTGGCGTTTTCTGGATTGGCTGACTCAGAAGGGCGTTAGTTCGATTAATGCGGTGACGCGGAAGCAGATTCTCGACCACCTGATGGCGGAAAAGGAACGAGGGCTGGCCGCCAATTCGCTTTCCCGCCATCTGGTTTCGCTCAAGGTGTTTTTCCGCTACCTGACGCAGGAAGGACTGCTCAGCATTAACGTCGCCGAGACGATGGACTCGCCCAAAGTCTGGAAGATGCTTCCGAGCGTACTGACGCCGAAAGAGATTGACCGGCTGTTCGCCGCGCCGGATTTGACGACACCGCTGGGTCTTCGTAATCGCGCTGTGCTGGAACTTTTCTACGCTTCCGGACTGCGCGTTTCCGAGCTGGCCGGTTTGCAATTAACCGATCTGCATTTTGACGAACATTTTCTGCGCTGTATTGGCAAAGGGCGCAAAGAGCGCGTGGTGCCGGTCGGTAAAGATGCCGTCGAAAAAGTGAAGCAATACATCAAAGAAGTTCGCCCTCAACTCGCGCCCGGTCCGCAGGAGCAGACGGTTTTTCTGAGTAGCCGCCGCCAGCCCATGTCGCGCAAGACGATTTGGGATATGATTAAAAAATGTGCGCGTGCCGCAGGCATTACCAAAACCATTTATCCGCATAGTTTACGTCATTCCTTTGCTAGTCATCTTTTAGCTAACGGGGCTCCGTTGCGTATGATTCAGGAGATGCTCGGTCATGCCGATATCGCGACGACGCAGATTTACACGCACGTCGATCCCGACCGGCTTAAAGGGGTTCATCGGCAGTTTCATCCGCGGGCATAAAAAAAGCGCTCCGGTTTCCGGGGCGCTTTTCGATACACAGCAAGAGTAGATCAAATTCCTTTGATGACTTCTTTGCGCTGGCGTTCGTATTCTTCTTCGGTGATGAGTTTTTCATCTTTCAGAATCTTCAACCGTTCGAAGCGGTCGCGCGGTGCAGATTTGTAATAGTGAAGGGTGTAAGCAATCTGCTGGGCCACGTAGTCGGCCAGAACTGGCGCGGCTTCCTGTTCAACCAGCGGGGTGACCGTTTCGTCATACGTCATGTTGTGCAGTCCGCCGATCAGAGCGGATACGCCGATTGTGGGCCATGCCACGCCGTCGACCCAGGTGCGATCGATGTCGGCATACTTCACATCGAGGCGGACAGGGATGTACATGCTATTGATGAGTTTGCCGGTCTTGGCATCATTAAGGGTCACATCAATGTCATACATGACGTGGTGGTTGTAGCCGTGCCAGGACGGGAACCAGATCAGGAAGCCGGGGAAGTCAGCCCAGAAGTTCCATCCGGAGCCTTTGTATTTGGAGACCACGGAAATGTTGGCTATGACATCGATGAATTCATTGTTGTCATCCACTGCGGTGGTGCTCTGTGCATTGTACTTGAGCAGGTCGCGACTGACCGCATGAACAAAGCGGTGGCCGTTGAGGTCGGCGGCATTAGCGCGGATACCAATGCGCAGGCGTTCATCCAGTGCGACAATGGTTTTGTTGTGATAGTTATTTAAGTTGGTGATGGCCATCGGATGGGTGCATCCGGTGATGATGGTGACCAGTACGAGAAGGGGAAGGGAGAATCTCAGTTTTTCCATGGTATGCTCCTTTTGTTGTTTCCTTGCTATTTGATGCAATTTCGTCCGCAACGGCCACATTCATAAACTGAAAGCAGTTTGCTGTAAATACTATAAATTGCACAGGGAGTTTCCAATTTTAGGGAAAAATCTTTCGTTTGGCGCAGGGCGGAGCGTATAACCATTCGCATGAAGCAAAGAATTTTCAAAACGCTCGAGAAACGTATCAAGTACCGCTTTAAGAAAGCGGCTTTGTTGGAGGCCGCTTTAACCCATCCGTCGTTTCGCTATGAAAACGGGGCCGTCAATGAAGATAACCAGCGGTTGGAATTTCTGGGCGATGCGGTGCTTGGACTGTTGGCGGCTGATGCCTTGATGGCGCAGTATCCGCAGGCGGCAGAGGGCGAACTGACGAAGCTCAAGAGCGCCGTCACTTCGGGTTTGGCGCTGGCGGCGCGGGCCCGCATTCTCGGTCTGGGCGAACACTTGCGACTGGGCAAAGGAGAGACTGCCAGTGGCGGTGCAGATCGAGATTCAAATCTGGAAGATGCCTTGGAGGCTTTGCTCGGAGCCATCTGGCTTGATGGCGGACTGAAAGCCGCCCGCAAACTTTTTGAAAATCATATTTTCCAAACTTTGGAAAACGGGTCGCCGGCACTGAATAATCCAAAAGGCATGCTACAGGAATATGCTCAGAAAAAGGGTTATCCGGTTCCTGATTATCAGGTGACCGAGGCGAGTGGGCCGGATCACGCCCGCCATTACTGCGTTGAGGTGACGGTTTCAACCTATGCGTTCCGCGGCGAAGGAACTAGCCGTCGCGAGGCTGAAAAAATGGCCGCAGAAAAGGCTGTGCGAAATATGATCAAATAAGTAATATTTATCCTTAATTCAATTTTGGGAGTTTAGAAATGAGTGCATTGAAGGTTAAAGAAAATCTCTATTGGGT
>CAZTEK010000272.1:0-2629 GCA_964612095.1 uncultured Verrucomicrobiota bacterium | reverse complement strand
GACTGAAACGTGAAATATGAAACCTGAAACGTGAACTGTGGACTGTAGACTGTGACATGCGACTTTTCTGCCTGCGGCAGATCCGCCGGAGGCGGACGAGACCTTCGACTTTCCAGAAGTGGCAAAATCATTAAGGGCAAAACGATTGGGAAGAGAATAAACACCGGAAGGAGCCGATTATTTTTAGCCCTAAAATTCGGTCTCTTAAATTCGTAGGTTTTATAAATTCGCTGGTCGCATTCCCTGTTTCTCAAATCCCATGAAAAGGTGTCAGTGCGCACATCCGTGCATTTTCCTGAATATCCTGTCCAAAACTCTTGTGCGCGGGAGATTTTTAGCAGAATGATGGTCGGCAGAATGATTTTATCCGCAGATGGCCTGTGGGCTGTGAAACGGGATCCTATAAATTAATGTTTTTCACAACGAATGACGGCCGTTGATCAATATCTTCTGGGCCTGCGCGAAAAGGTCGCGAGCAAAGTCGTTAAACCCTGCGGCCTCAGCAAGTGACGGCTTGCCGTCGGGAAGAAGTCCGAATTCATTCGGATAGCGTGAATCGGTGTATAACTGATCCAGCAGATTTGGAATTGTCGTATCTGTGTCTGAAAACTCGCAGTGCACACCAGAAACCAATCCGATCAACTGAACCAGACTGTGTGTTTTTCGCACAGGGATTCCCTGCTCCTCGATCAATGCTTTCAGGCATTTCTCAGCACACTGTTGAGCATGAAAAGCTGTTACATTTGTCAGATCCTGCCTCGCCAGTATTTCATCAATGACTGCAAGGTCATCGTGCGCAGCATCAAGCCACGCTTGGGTAATTTTTTTCATAGAACACCCGTCCACTATTCAGAATTTCACGACTGAACATACTGTCCATTTCAATAAATTTTTGATGCATCGAGTGCGTATGCACGATCAGGTCAATCGGTATCTGACGCCGAAGTTCATCAATTTTTTTGGCGATCCGAAGATAGATGCTCGATTTTTCAGCATAATTTCGCGGCATGAGCCTGTCGGAAGTGACGACTAACAGGTCGATATCGCTATCCTCATCAGGCGTACCATTGGCATAACTCCCGAATAGAACAAGTTTTTCCACCCCATCCGGAATCAGCCGATCTTTAATCTCATTTAAAATACTGTCGATATTTTGAACCATGGGGTCACATTACCTTTGTTCAGTAAAAATGCAATCTTGAGTCAAAAATAGAAAAAAAGAAAATGGGGTTATCAGCCGATGACCGCCCGAAGGGCAGAGCCTGACCAACCGGATCAGGAGCGAAGCGTCAATTTTAGAATTGTTGCAATGACGGCATCAGATATCCGGAAACCGGACCATTTTAATGCATCTATTGCTCCCTTTAAATCCGGCAAAAAACCCTTTTTGTGCGCGGCCATCAGAAGCCCGAGTGTTCCTGTGATGTTCAGCCCCAATTCTACAGCCACGTTCCTCGCTGCCAAGTCATCCAGAATGACTAAATCTGCTCCGATTTTTACGGCCAATGCAATCACCGCAGTTTCCCCGGCACCCAACTCTTTGCGAAGAACCATTTCGGGTGGATCTTCAACGGTTTGAAGCCATACCGCACGATACAGCTCATCGGATCCTCCATAGGCACTGCGCCCTGCTTGTAATTCATCCACAACAGACTGCGGACGAATTACTTGGCCGAACAGCTTTTGTAAAATTCCAAGCTGATCAATTCGATCCAGAGCGACCAAAGGCGACGTATTGACTACTACTTTCATTCTGAAGCTCTCAGAACGCTGTCAACCTCCCCGGCCAACTCTTCTGCCGATTGCTGAAAGATGGAGACGCCGTACTGCCCGCACATCATCAAAAACTGCACGCGGGGCATTTCGGCGAGACGGGCTGCCAATCCGCTGGAGATGCGACCCAGCTCAAAAAGCTTCAATGCCGACGCCAGACGGACTTCTCCTTCCAATTCGGACTGACGTCGTCCAAGCGCAACCGCCAATTCGGGTCCGCAATCCAATGTCATTGTGCTCATTTAATCTCTCCTCTTTAGAGAGTTTGTTTAGTCGAAAGATGTTCCGATGTCGAGCCTGGAAAAGGTGCCGAAATGGGTCCGATGATTTTTTCTGCCTGCGGCAGATCCGCCGGAGGCGGACGACTTTTGACCTTCAGACCGTCGACTTCCTCTATCCGAGCGGGTGAGACAACTTCTTTATCTCTCACAGAGTCACAGAGTTCCTAGCGCGGCAAAGCCGCAACCAAAAAAATGAACCACGGAATACACCGAACACACGGAATTTTTACAAAGAGGTAACGAAGTGAACGAAGGGGTTTTTCTTTGTTCTCTTGGTTGCCTTCTGTGAAAATTTAACGATTTGAATTGGAGTCTGTTACGGAAATAGAAAACGTGCAGAAAAAACAAGAAAATGACGGATAGTAGTACGGAGTTAATTGAGGGAAAGGTGGGGAAAGGTGTCAGTGCGCACATCCGTGCATTTTCCTGAATATCCTGTCCAAAACTCTTGTGCGCGGGAGATTTTTAGCAGAATGATGGACAGCAGAATGATTTAAATTAAACACAAAGGCACAAAGGGCTCGAAGCTTCGCTAGGTTCTTAGTGTCTTGAGCGTAGCGGTTCACCGTGAGGGT
>CAZTEK010000271.1:0-2631 GCA_964612095.1 uncultured Verrucomicrobiota bacterium | reverse complement strand
ATGAAGGCCGACCGCGCCGCCGTGGAAATTTTCGCCAAAAATCTGCGGAGCCTGCTGCTGGCCGCGCCGTACGGCGAAAAGGCGGTGATCGGCATCGACCCCGGCCTGCGTACCGGCTGTAAATGCGTCGCCATCGACGCGACCGGCAAATATCTCGACACCGTCACCATCTATCCCGAACAAGGCGCGGACAAAACCCAGCAGGCGCAAATCGCGCTGGCGAAGTTCATCGAAAAATATCAGCCGCAAGCGATCGCCATCGGTAACGGCACCGCCGGACGCGAAACGGAAGCATTCGTCAAGAAGCTGCTAGTTTTGATGAAGAAGAAAGACATCAGCGTGGTTTCCGTCAGCGAAGCCGGCGCATCGGTTTACAGCGCGTCGGAAATCGCCCGCGAGGAGTTTCCGGATCTCGACCTGACCATCCGCGGCGCGATCTCGATTGCCCGCCGGTTGCAGGATCCGCTGGCCGAGCTGGTAAAAACCGATCCGAAGTCGATCGGCGTCGGGCAGTATCAGCACGATGTTTATCAGGAACTGCTGAAGGATAAACTTGACGAAGTGGTCGTCAGCTGCGTAAACCGCGTCGGCGTGGAACTCAACACCGCCAGCGCGCCGCTGCTGTCGCGCGTCGCCGGTATCGGTGAAAGCCTCGCCAAAAAAATCGTTGCCTACCGCAACGAGCACGGCGCATTCAAGAGCCGTCAGGAGCTAACGAAAGTTCCTAGCCTTGGACCGCGCGCCTTTGAACAGGCGGCGGGCTTCCTGCGTATTCACGGCGGCACCAATCCGCTCGACGCTTCGGCGGTTCATCCTGAGCGCTATAAGCTGGTTGAACGAATCGCCGCCGACCTCGGCGAGCCGCTCGAAAAGCTGGTCGGGCATGTCGAAATCGTTAGTAGCATTAAGATTGAAAAGTACACCGGCGGCGACGTCGGCGAGCTGACGCTGAAGGACATTATCGACGAACTGAAAAAGCCGGGCCGCGACCCGCGCGAGCAGTTTGAAGCCGTCGGCTTTCGCGACGACGTGATGACGATGAACGATCTGAAGGAAGGAATGGAGCTGAAAGGCATTGTCACCAACGTCACCGCCTTCGGCGCGTTCGTCGATATCGGCGTCCATCAAGACGGACTGGTGCATATTTCCCAGCTGTGCGACCGCTTTATCAGCGATCCGGCTGAAGTTGTACAGGCGGGCGACCGGATTACCGTGAAGGTGCTGGAGGTCGATCTGGAGCGCAAACGGATTTCGCTGACGGCCCGGAACGAAGTTCGTTCAGCCACTAAAGGGAACCCGCCAAAAGCCCAGAATGTGCAACAGGACCGCGGCCCGCAGCAGAATAAGCCTCCGCAACGCCAGCCGCCACGAGGATTTTCGGCCAATCCGTTTGCGGGATTATAGGATCACCGGATGGATGTAACAGCCCGATTCGGGTTAAAAACGTCCACTAGCTTTTTTTTCGTGCATTTAAATGTGCTTTTAATATGCTTCGCGCGTGAATAAACAAATCCTTATCTTAGTTGTACTCGCGTGTGCGACACTCCATGGTGTTGCACAGAATGATGGTTCATCTTTCGATTACAATGCGCTCAAAAACCGCGCACAGAACCTGGCCGCCGCGCCTTATCAGGCTTCTGACAAAACACTACCTCAGGAACTAAGCCGTTTAAATTACGATGATATGCGTAATATTCGCTTTGATCCTAAGTCCGCCATCTGGCGCATGGAACGCCTTCCCTTCCAGCTCCAGTGCGTTCACCGAGGCGGAGCACAAACTGGACGTATTACCATCAATTCAGTAGAAAACGGACGTGTTGAGCCCATTCCTTTTTCAAAGAGTCTTTTCAATTACTCACAGGCAAAAATCAATGGACGACTTCCAGACGACTTAGGATTCAATGGCTTCCGTATCCATTATCCAATCAACTCGATGGAATATCTCGACGAAATCGTGGCCTTTCAAGGGGCCTCTTATTTCCGGGCCCCCGGCAAAGGATTGCACTATGGCCTTTCCGCCCGCGGACTGGCCATCAACGTGGCAAGCCAAACCCCAGAAGAATTCCCAGAGTTTGTAGAATACTGGATTGAGAAACCGGACAGCCGGGCCGATCGCATAAAAATATTTATTCTGATGAACAGTCCGAGTCTGGCTGGTGCCTACGAAATGCTCCTCATCCCCGGCGCAGACACCATCATGGAAATTAAAGCGACCCTGTTCGCCCGCACCCCAATCGAAGGCCTTGGCTTAGCTCCACTGACCAGTATGTTCTGGTTTGGCGAAAGCTCCACCTCTCGCCACAGAGACTTCCGTCCCGAAGTGCATGATTCCGACGGTCTACTTGTTCACACCGGTGCCGACGAATGGCTCTGGCGTCCGCTCACCAAGGAAAGCGACGTGAGAATTTCCTGCTTTGCCGACAAAACCCCGCGCGGATTTGGCCTATTCCAGCGCGATCGAAATTTCTCCAGCTATGAAGATTTAGAAACCTTCTACCATAACCGTCCGAGCACTTGGATTGAACCAGGATCAGACTGGGGCCGTGGCGAAATCCGCCTCGTCGAGTTGCCGTATGGCGAAGAATATTTCGACAACATTGTGGCCTTCTGGACTCCAGCCGAACCGCTCAC
>CAZTEK010000270.1:0-2653 GCA_964612095.1 uncultured Verrucomicrobiota bacterium | reverse complement strand
GTCTGGCGGAACAAATTGCGACTCTTCCCTATGATGTGATGGACCGGAAACAGGCCGCCGAAATGGCCGCCGGTAATCCACTCTCCTTCCTGCGCGTGACCCGCTCGGAAATCGATCTGCCGGAAAGCACCGATCCCTACTCCGATGCCGTTTACGCCAAAGCCGTTGAAAATTTTCAAAAGCTGAAAACCGGCGGTTCACTGATCCGTGAAGAAAAACCAACGCTGTATCTCTACAGTCAGGAAATGGACGGACGCATTCAGTATGGCGTGGTCGCACTCTGCAACGTGGCCGACTACGAATCCGGCAGTATCAAAATTCACGAAAAGACCCGCCGTGCGAAAGAAGACGACCGCACCAAACACGTCGACCGCACCAACGCCCACTCCGGCCCGATTTTCCTGACCTACCGCGACAACGCGGCCATCACCGGCCTGATGCAGAAAACCGCACAGGAAAAACCGCTCTACTGCGTCACTGCCGCAGGCGGCATCATCCACACCGTCTGGAAAATCGCCGACTCCGCCGCCGTGCAGTCCGCCTTCAGCGCGGTTCCGGCATTTTATGTGGCCGACGGCCATCACCGCGCGGCCAGTGCCGTGCGCGTGGCGAAAATGCGCCGTAAGGACAACCCGAACCACACCGGCGACGAGCCGTATAACTGGTTCCTCACCGTGCTCTTCCCCGCCGGACAACTCAAAATTCTGCCGTACAACCGAGTCGTCTTCGATCTAAACGGTCAATCACAGGAAGAGTTTTTCCTAGGCTTGGAAAAAGCTTTCACCGTTACCGCAACCGACCAGAAAATGCCCGCCGCGCCCGGTGCAGTCTGCATGTACATCGACCGCAAATGGTTCCTGCTGACGCCGAAAGCGGCACTGTCCAAAGATCCGGTCGCCTCGCTCGATGTTAGTGTCTTGCAAGATCGCGTACTGGCTCCCCTGCTCGGCATCGCCGATCCGCGCGAAAGCAACCGGATCGACTTCGTCGGCGGAATTCACGGAACGCCTGAGCTCGAACGGCGCGTCGACGCCAGCGAAGCGATTATCGCTTTCTCACTTTATCCGACCACGCTCGACCAGCTCATGGCCGTCGCCGACGCCAACCTGCTGATGCCGCCAAAGAGCACCTGGTTCGAACCGAAACTCCGCGACGGCCTGCTGGTCAACACGATTGACTAAAAGAATGAGTGGTTCGTAACGCGCTCAAAAATCCGTTTGAAATACATTGGCTATACGTTAGGCTGTGGATGAGGTGACGATATGACTGCACTCGCTGAAAAAATTTATGATGAAGCAATTGATCTTCCCGCCAACGAACGGCTAGGACTGATTGATAAATTGCTGGAAAGCATCACACCGGCGGTTCGCTCCATTCAAGATGCCTGGATTGCAGAGGCTGAAAAACGCCTTCAGGAATACCGCGCCGGAAAAGTTAAGGCTGTTCCTGGTGAAGAGGTCTTTAAAAAAATTCAGGCCCGGCTGAGTAAATGACCTATCGCTTCCTCCCCAAGGCAGAGCACGACCTGAATGATGCGGTCGACTATTATGAGCTCTGCCAACCGGGACTCGGAACCGACTTTCTGCTGGAAATCTACCAAACGGTGTTGCGTATTGTTGAATATCCCGATGGATGGACGGAAGTATCCGCTAACTGCCGCCGGTGTCTGACCAATAGATTCCCGTACGAAATTGTCTACTCCATCGAAAACGATTCAATTTTGATTCTCGCTGTCGCCAACCAGCACCGCCATCCCGACTTCTGGAAGAACCGGTACTCCGGCACGACTGGAATCCAGCATACCGGGTTCCAATCCTTGGAAAAAGTTTGACTGGGTATAACTGCGGTTATACCTTTCGGGCATGAAAACCGCGATATCCATTCCGGATGATATTTTCACTCTGGCCGAGCAGTTTGCAAAGCGGCAGCATCTTTCCCGCAGCGAACTCTATACGCAGGCCGTGAGCGAATACGTAGAAGAGCACGAAGCCCTTCTGGTCAGAGAAAAGCTGGATGCAATTTATTCCACCGAGCCGTCTAAACCCGATCCCGTGCTTACCCGCCTGCAAACTCAGGCCATTGGCAGGGAGGATTGGTAAATGCGGCGCGGCGAAATCTGGTGGGCGGATATGCCCTCGCCTGACGGTTCCGAACTGGGATATCGCAGACCGGTTCTCATCGTGCAACAGGACGATTTCAATCAAAGCCGTATTTCCACTGTTATTGCTGTCGCACTGACCTCCAATCTGCGGCTGTCCGAAGCGCCCGGCAATGTCCTGCTCAAAAACCGATGGACTGGTCTTCCAAAAGATTCCGCAGCGAATGTCTCTCAAATTATTACGCTGGATAAAGCCTGTCTAACCGAGAAAGTTTCCATGTTGCCAGCGTCAAAAATAGCCGAGGTAGATGCCGGTTTGAGACTGGTGTTAGATATTTAACATAGCGAAAAATCAAGGTGTCCGTATGAAAAGAAAAAGCCATCTGCTGAGACCGAAGCGTACACCGGGGATGACGCCCGGTACGTTGGTGATTGATCCGTCGTGGCCGAAGCCGGTGATCCAGGTGATGGCCTACGGGCCAGATCAGTATTTAGAGAAACGCATCAGTGATGTCAGCGAACTGGACGGACTGGTCGGCAAATATCAGGTGCTCT
>CAZTEK010000269.1:0-2667 GCA_964612095.1 uncultured Verrucomicrobiota bacterium | reverse complement strand
TGTTCAGTTGCATAAACTGAATACCGGTCTGATTGAAAACAGTTTCTTTACCGACAACAGCTAATACTTTGTCGAGCATGCCATTCGTCCTTGCGTCGCGATAGTTAACCGGATTACCGAGCAACTTTCCTTGCGAGTCGATCAGGCCGAAGTCAACACCCCAGGTATCAATACCCATCGAAACCAGTCCATCGCCAAATTCTTTCTTCGCCAGCGCAACCCCTTCCTGAATGTTGCGGAAGAGATGGACAAAGTCCCAATAGAGCGTGCCGTTGATTTCAGTCGGCCCGTTCCAGAAACGGTTCATCTCTTTAAGCGTGAGAATACCACCTTCCAGTGTTCCGACGATCGTGCGTCCACTGGAAGCACCCAAATCAACTGCGATATAATGTCTGGCCATTTTCTATAACTCCACTTCGTTTCGTTTTCAGTCCAACGTCTCCACGTCTAAAAGTCGAAAGTCTGTCAACTCCATGACGTTTGACCTTAGACCTTCCGACATTTGACCACTGACAGCTTCAGGCTTCAGTTCTTTATTTAAATCGGCAATCGGAAATCATCCATCGGAAATGCCTACCCCGCCTGTTTCTGCCGGTAGGATTCTACTTCCCAGTTTTCAATAAATTCACGGGCGGCATCCGTCATGTACTCAATCCCGCCAAAGGCTTCTGCTAGTCTGATGACTAATGCGCCATCCTGAGCCAGTTCAAGCGCTAGGTCAGCGTTCTTCTGCGAGGTGCCGATGCCATAGATACGACGTCCAGCGACAATCACTTTCGGCGCATAACCGCGGGCGGCTTTAAATTTAGCGACCGCTTCGATCGTCAACGTCCAAGCGAATGGAAAAGCTTTAGAGTAAACCAAATGGTCGGGCGTAATCGGGCCTGGAGAAACAGCGAATATGCCAGACGATGCAATAAACGCGGCATCCGCACCAAAAATCTCTTTTATTTTTGCTTCAATTTCCGGATTGGCAGGAGCCCTGGCGATTTCCAGCTCCAGAGAAGTTCCTGCTTTTTTATAAGCGGCAACCAGTGCGTCCATCACGCGAGCATAAAGTACACGAACTTCCTCGGCGGTATTTGCCGCAATAAAAACGCCGTGGTTTTTAAGAAACAGCAGCGCCGGTTCTTTGCCATGCGCCTTTTTATACGCCTGAATCCGGTTGCGGACTTCCATGCAGAGTGTATAGCCGGGATCAATGTACTCAACCCACAGCGCATCCGGAAACATCGCCTTGCAGGCCGCTTCGCCGCCTTTAGCACAGGTCAGGCCGTTGACCGCGCACGGATGGGTATGCACCACAAACTTCGCTTCAAAAACATTATGCAACGGGGCCTCGACCGACGGACGTCCGGAATAGCCGGGCTCAACAGCAGCGGCCATCATATTTTTCACCAACTCCTCGCGGGCGGCCGCTTCTTTCGGTGTCGCGATTTCATAAAGCTCGTTAATCTTGGCACGATTCATCGCGACAAAAGTTTTTTCGGTCAACCCGGCCAGTGTCGTACCGGAAGGTTTCACCCACAGCGTAGCGTCATTCTTGACAGAGGTGTTTCCGCCCCCGCCTTTAACATAGTCCACGGTTCCGAATTCGTGCGACAGCTCTACAATGGTTTTTAAATCCTGCATTCGAGTGATCCTTTTACGTTAAATACTTAAAACACACATCCAAACCTACACCGGAAAATTTTACACATCAATCCATGTGAAACATTTCATGAAGCGGTTTTAAATACTTCAACGCGCTTTACGCACGCTTGCTCTGCACCTTCGTTTCGTATTTTTCCATCTCGGCAACCCAAGCCATACCGACCGGCACGCCAGCCTTTTCGCAGAGCATATCCCAGACCGCACCGAACGGCATGGATTTGAATTCTTCCATCATCGCCAGACGCTGCGCGTTTTTGCCGGCTTTTTCATAGGCCTGCAACTGTGCGGTCGGGTCGAGTAATGCAAAAAGCATCGCCTTGCGGGCCGCACGGGTTCCGGTGACGTAGGCGCCGATACGATTAATCGAAGCATCAAAGAAGTCGAGCGCCAGCACCACGCGATCCCAGGCCTTGCCGCGCTGGATTTCCAAAAAGACGTTTTTAAGATCGTCGTTGAAAATCACCACGTGGTCGGAGTCCCAGCGGATTGGCCGGCTTACGTGCAACAGAATCTTGTCCATAAAAGTCAGATGGCTGGAAATCTTGCCGTCGATCGTTTCAGTCGGATGAAAATGGCCCATATCGAGACAAAGGCCCATCTTGCGGCTGACGGCGTAGTCGGCGCAGAACTCGGCTGAGCTGACCACGTAGGATTCAGACCCGATGCCGAACAATTTGCTTTCGATAAAGTCCACACACTTCTTCCGGTCGATGGATTTGTCGCTCATGATTGCGTCAAAGGATTCCATCATCCGTTTGCGCGGGCCCCAGCTGTCCGCTGGAATATCTTTGCTACCGTCCGGCGTCCACCAGTTGACGTAACAGGGAGAGCCCTGCGCTTTGGCCATCGCCTGCGCGATTTTGCGGCAGGCCTTGCCGTGCTTAACCCAGAAGGCGCGGATTTCATCATCCTGATGCGACAGGGTAAAACCGTCCTGTGATTTTGGGTGGGCAAAGAAAGTCGGATTGAAGTCGAGGCAGATTTTCTTCGCTTTGGCCCAGTCCATCCACTTCT
>CAZTEK010000268.1:0-2675 GCA_964612095.1 uncultured Verrucomicrobiota bacterium | reverse complement strand
CCGGACTTTTTCATAGCGGGCATCCAGAATCAGATAAGGATATTCCGTTTCCAGCCGACGGGAGGAAAACTGTGCCAGCTCATGGTCGAGCCGGACGTTCATTACACTGACCGTCGAGGCACTGAAGGCATGACCGCAAAGCTCTTCGGTCACGGCTTTGACTTTACGAGTGGAAACGCCCTGAATGTACATCTCGGCCAGTGTATTAACAAAGGCCTTCTCACTGCGCTGATAGCGCTCGAAAATCTCTGTACTGAAACGGCCCTGACGGTCCTGCGGCACCCGCAGTTCGAGCTTTCCAACCCGGGTAATCAAGTTGCGGGTGTAGTACCCGCTGCGATAACCTTTTCGGCCTTCCGCCCGCTCGCCCTTGCCGGCGCCCAACGTATCGTCCATCTCCGCCTCCAGCAGCTCCTGCACCACCAGCTGAACCAGCGGCTTCAAAAAGTCCCCGTCCTGCACAATCAACTGCTTCAGTTCCTCTGCACTTATGATAGGCTTTGCCTTGGTCATGGTATCTCCTTTCCGGCCCTCATAGCCGGGTTGTTGTTTTGGTTAAACAGGAAATACCATGACCCTTCCTTTTTGCAGAACTTTTAGGACACTACCGCCGTTTTTTTCAGACTTGCTGAAAGTGCGTCCGGAACATCTCAGTTCCAAGATTTAGAAATGGGGGAACGGCTCAGCGAAGGGGGTAATGGAGCGGTGATGTTACCCTATTTGAGCATGGAGCGGATGGCGGTGCGGACGAGGTCGGGGTTGAGATGCGTGTTACGGCAGGGGCCGTTGGTCTGGATGTTCAGCACGCCAAGTACCGGTTTCGGAAAGACGGCCAGGATGCCCTGCGTCAGCTCTTTTTCACAGGCGACAGCGACCACCACTTTGACCTTTGGATCGCGTACAAAGGCGAGGGCTTCGCGTCCGCCAGCGGCCAGACTACACCGGATGCCGAATTCGTCGCGAATCGCCAATAGATCGGTGACGTTGCACTGTCCGCAGGCTTTGCAGTCGTCGATAGTTTCGCCCAGCGTCTGCGCACAGCCGTTTTTTTGCAAACAACGGGGAACGAGCAATAGCAGATTCTCCGCGCGGACCTGCGTCCGGCGGAGCCGCGTGATCCAATTATTAAATTTCACAAACGAACGACTAAACATGCGTTGACACTACCTGCCGGGAGCTTAAAAAGAGACTTCTTTTTTGTCTAAATAAGCCGTAGGGTCACTCCACCAAGCGGGAGTTTTCTATGATCAACAAGCATGTCATCGTGATCGGAGCCGGGCCGGGCGGATTAACCTCGGCGATGATTCTGGCGAAACGGGGTTTCCGTGTTTCAGTTTTCGAAGCACAAAACCGGGTCGGCGGACGCAACGGCGCGTTCCATCTCGGCCCCTACACGTTTGATATCGGCCCGACGTTTTTGATGCTCAAACCGATTCTCGACGAGGTGTTCGAGGAGGCTGGCGCCGACAGCAATGAGCTGATGGAGATGCGCAAACTGGAGCCGATGTACCGTCTGCAATTTGAAGACAAGTTTATTGAACCCACCAACGGCGTGGAAAAAATGAAGGCCGAAATCGCCCGCGTTTTCCCCGGTCATGAAGCGGCGTACGCCCCCTTCTTCGAGCGCGAGAAGAAGCGCTTCGATGCGCTCTATCCCTGCCTCCAAAAGTCGTACCACACCTGGCGCGCCTTTCTCTCCCCGCATTTGATCAAGGCGGTGCCGCATCTGGCGCTCGGCAAAAGCCTCTACGACATCATGGTGAAAAATTTCCGCGAGGAGAAGTTGGCGCTCTCGTTCACCTTCCAGGCCAAATATCTCGGGATGTCGCCGTGGGAGTGCCCCGGCATGTTCGCCATTATTCCCTACATCGAACACGCCTTTGGCATCTATCACCCGATCGGCGGTCTCAGCCGCATCTCGGACACGATGGCGGACACCGCCCGCAAAAACGGCGCGGAGATTCACCTCGGTTCACCGGTCAAACAGATCCTCGTGCGCGACGGCGCGGCCCGCGGCGTGGAACTTGAAAGCGGCGAGATCATTGAGGCCGATGAAGTCATCATCAACGCCGACTTCGCCTACGCGGCCTCCACCCTGTTCGCGCCGGGCGTGCTGAAAAAATACAGTCCCGCCAAACTGGAAAAGAAAAAGTTTTCCTGCTCCACCTTCATGCTCTATCTGGGGCTCGACAAACAGTACGACCTGCCGCACCACACCATTTTCTTCGCCAAAGACTACCGCAAAAACGTCGACGACATTTTCCACCTGCGCGAACCGGACAGCGATCTATCGGTTTACGTTCGCAATGCCAGCATCACCGATCCAACTCTCGCGCCGGAAGGCCACTCCGCCATCTACGTTCTAGTTCCTATGCCCAACCTGCGTGCGGGCATCGACTGGGAGCAGAAGAAAGCGGCCTTCCGCGAAACCGTGCTCGATATCATGGAAACACGCGGCGGCATGACCGGATTGCGCGACCACATCGTCGAAGAAAAAGTGATGACGCCCGAGAGCTGGCGCGACGAGCTTAATGTTTATGCCGGAGCCACCTTCAATCTCGCCCACAGTTGGGATCAGATGATCCACCTGCGTCCACGCAACAAATTTGAAGAAGTGGACAACTGCTACCTCGCGGGCGGCGGTACCCATCCGGGAAGCGGCCTGCCCACGATCT
>CAZTEK010000267.1:0-2677 GCA_964612095.1 uncultured Verrucomicrobiota bacterium | reverse complement strand
GATCAATATTGCACGTATGGCGCTGATTGAGGCTTGTGCTGCGCTGATTCTTGTCCTTCTTGGCCTATGGCTATGATTGCCTTTGTACGGCTTCTTGTGCTTATATCTCCGGCCTGTAAGGCTACTCTTTTTCTTCAGTCGGTGATACCGGAGTAATTCATATGGTCAAATCCATGTTTTTAAGGGCTCTTTTTTTTAGTCTTTTGATTTTTCCGCTGGCAGGGCGCGCTACGGAGGATGCTCAGGAGTGGCCCCCTCTGACGCGAATCGAACTTACACGCGGTGCTTTTGATCTTCGTCTATACGCCACGGCGGGAGGCGACCCGCGGGCCTTGGTGGTTTTCGGATCGGGCGATGGCGGCTGGAGCGATTGGGAACACGCCGTTTGCGCTTGGATGCAGGAGGCCAATCTGGCGGTAGTTGGGGTCGATTTCGAGAAATATGCCGCTACGGACTTTGATCAGCCGACGCTTGCGAATGATATGGCTACTGTAGCCGCGTTTGCTGCTGGACGGTTGAATGCGAAAGAGATCCCTGTCCTTTATGCTGGCTGGAGTATTGGTGCCGTGCAGGCGGTTGCGGCGGTGGGAGGAACTAATCGTCCTTCACGGCTTGCTGGCCTGTTGTTAATGAGTTTAGACAGTCGCGGGCGTTACGGAATCCGTGCCCCTGATATGGTTGGGATTACACCAACTGGGCCGGGAACTTTTGATTTGCACGAGTTCAATCCAGCGATCGAAGGATTGCGGGTGGTTCAATATCACGGGACCGCCGATTTTATGGCCAAGACGACTTGGATTCGGCTGCTAAAATCTCCGCACCAGTTGTATCTATTACAAGGGATGAATCATGGATTTGACGGGCCAGTTCCTGAGTTTGTACCCGTATTGTTGCAAGGTGTGGCCTGGGCCTTAGGGGACGATTCGGCGGCGGCAGCATCTGAAGATCAAAAAAATACGTTTTCCGGCGAGATGTTCATATACGGCACGTTGCTGGTTCTTCTCCTGATTGCTTTGATTTCCAGCCGGGCCGCCCTGATTTTTCTGCCCGTCTCCGTGGCTCTTTGCGGACTCGCTGGTATTTTGGCAAACGTTTTTCCTGAAGCATCTTCCTTTATTGCAGAGATGGAAGCGTGGGTTCCTTTGGAAGTCAGTCAGCACGGTCGGTTTCTTTTGTTTCTTTCGGGCGCGCTCCTGTTGGTGCTGGCCCGAGGATTATATCGGCATAAAAGGGTTGCCTGGTACATGACGGTGTTTGTTCTAACGATATCAGCGATTCTAAATTTCACGCAGACGTTTAATTGGAACCGCTCGGCGGTTGCGGTCGTATTACTGGTGGCGCTGATTCGTCATCGCAAAATGTTTCGGGCCCGATCCGATAAACATTCTTTTTGGGCTGGAACCGGACTTGCTGTCGGAATGCTGGTGTTAATCGTCGGATATGGTGCGGTATCTCTTTATGCGGTCGGTGAGCGCGGACTGTTCGGCGATCCTTTGTCATGGACGGAGTCGTTTCGTGGTGCGACTTTGACGGTGTTGCAGGTCAAGACCGACCTAGATGAACTGGCCGGACGGGAAGCCGCGCATTTGCTGCATACGATCCGGTTGCAAGGGATGATAGCAGGGCTCACAGCTTTGATTCTGGCGTTGCGCCCAGTAATTTTACGTCGCCATGCACACAGCTCGGAAGATTTTGAGAATGTAAAAAGGCTTGTTGAAGCGCATTCGGACGATCCGATGTCGGTATTCGCCTTGCTTCCGGATAAGCATTATTACTTTGAGGAAGGCGTGGAAGGGGTTGTGGCCTACGCACTGTGGTGGAATGTTGCGGTGGTACTGGCGGATCCGATTTGCAGGCCGGAGTGTCGAGAGAAGCTGGTACATGGGTTTATTCATCATTGCCGGACCTGTGACTGGAAGCCGGTTTTTTATTGTTCGCATTGTAGTCATCGAGAGATTTATGACCGCGCGGGCTTTCAGCTCGTTCGGATTGCGGAAGAGGCTCGGATTAAGCTGGCTGAATTTAAGTTGGATGGCGCCCGGTTTCAGAATTTACGGACGGCTCGAAACAAAGCTCACAAAAACGGCTTGGTATTTGGGTGGTATGGTGGCAACGGAACGTCGCAAGACGAGCAGCTTGAGCAACAACTTTTAGATTTATCTAAGGAGTGGTTAGCCAGAAAGCGCGGCGGAGAGATGAGCTTTGATCTTAGTTCATTTAACAAACAAACCATTCGTGAAAAAGGCGCGGCATTTGTCCGATCTCCGGACGGACGACTGGAGGCTTTTGCCACCTGGCATTCATATGCTCATGGAAAAGGCCGCTGTCTCGATCTCATGCGGAGTCATGTTCAGGCCCGGGATGTGATGGACTTCCTCATTTTGGAAGCTATGCAATCGTTCCGAGATCAAGGGGTTGAAGAAGTCTGTTTTGGCAGTGCGCCCCTTGCGAATACGGCAGATCCGAGTGAGCATAACGTGTATGATCGATCCATTCGGTTTGTTTTTGAAAATCTCGAACGGTTTTACGGCTATAAACGGCTGTTTTTCTTTAAGCAGAAGTACCATCCCTGCTGGTCGGCACGCTATCTTGCTTATCCGTGCGGCACCTCGTTGCTACTCGTTGGCTTGGCAATTGCCGGGGTTCATTTAACGAGCGGATTCCGAAGCCTTTTTAA
>CAZTEK010000266.1:0-2681 GCA_964612095.1 uncultured Verrucomicrobiota bacterium | reverse complement strand
CATCTCGTTGTAATCGATTTGTCGTTGGGAGAAGATTCTGGTCTTGATCTGCTAAAAGACATGGTCGTGCAGTTTCCGAAGATCAAAATAGTCGTACTTTCTATGCAGGACGAAATGCTCTATGCCGAGCGGGTTCTGCGTATCGGCGCTTCAGGGTATGTCAACAAAAGTGCGCACCCTGGCCGGCTGATTGATGCCATTCATTGCATATTAGAGGGTGGTGTTTACGCCAGTGAGGCGGTTAAGCAACGGATCATGCAGACCATGCGACATGTCGATGCAGGTGGCGATCCGATTGAGAGCCTTAGCGACCGCGAATTGGCAGTTTTTGAGAAGATTGGCCATGGACATAGCACGGCAGATATCGCTGAATCTATGAATTTGGGCATTAAAACGGTCGAAACCTATCGTTCACGCATTAAAACCAAATTGGGCGTGCAGGGTTCGACCGAGTTACTACAGCGAGCGGTCCAATGGGTTTTAGGCAAGAATGGGTAGCTTTTTTTGCGCGGTGTAGTAGATGCCCTCACAAATTTTTCAGGTAGTCGCCTGATATACGGAGTTCTTTGGAAGCATTAATCTTCCTCCTGTAAGCGGTTCCGGAGAAAGGATGTTTTTGAAGACAATTGGTTTTTCGATATCGGTTTTTATCATCGCATTGGCTATTTTTGTTGGGTTGTGTTGGTTGAATACACGTTCGGAGCCGACGATTCACAGTGCGGCTGCCACGGGAAACTGCAAACTTATCCAGAAAAAACTGAGAGATGGCGTGGACATTAACGCCCTTGATCAGAATGGCCTTTCACCGCTAATGCATGCGGTCCAGGCCGGACAGCTGGAAGCGCTCGATCTATTGCTGGCTTCGGGTGCTGATGTCAATCGGGCCGGACAGAAAAACAACACCGCCCTGCATTATGCCGTCCTACAGCGAGATCCGCGCTTGGCCGACCGACTGATTACAGCCGGGGTCAATCTTCAGGTGTGCAACGCTGAAAAAGTAACGCCGCTCGGGCTTGCCATCGAAGCGAACAGTCCGACAATCGAACGGCTGGTTGCCGCTGGGTCACTTACAGGAAATACGTCCTCTGGCGGAGAAAATTACCTTTTCTGTGCCGCCCGTTCCGGCAATCTCACCATGCTTAAGATTTTGATCGAACGTAATGCCGACCTGAACATTCGTGCCAGCAATGGAGCGAGCGCCTTGCATTACGCAGTGAACAGAGCGCACGCAGAAGTTATTAATCTACTCTTGGATCACGGTGCGGATGTTAATGCGCAGGACCGGCAAGGCTGGACTCCTCTGCACCACGCCGTGCGCGGCAACCAGATTGCGGTGGTGCGGCAACTCATCGGTCGCGGTGCAAATTTAGAAATTCGCGGCTATTTGGGGCGTACCCCGTTGCTGATGGCCGCGCAATTGGGACAAGGTGAAATTTTTGAGATATTGGTAAGAGGTGGCGCGGATATAAATTCTAAATCGACCGCAGGCGAGACCGCCTCTGATTTGGCTATCGCCAATCAACACCGTAAAATTGTGGATTTTTTGAATAAATATCAGCAGGAACTCAAGGAGTTCAGCAGAAACTCTTCCGCACGGTATTAAGTGGAATACTCACTTCAAGTTGCGTTCCTTTTCCCGGTGTGCTTTTAATCTGCAACTCCCCATTGAGCGCTCGGAGGCACTCGCGCATACCGAGCAGTCCGAACGAAGTCGTTTTGTCAGCGGCTCCAGCTTCCATACAGGCTCCGTCATCGGTGACCGAGAAGTGAAGCGTCTGCTCGTCCGCGATCAGATTAATTTCGACTTTGGAGGCCTTGGCGTGGCGCAACACGTTGGTGAGTGCTTCCTGCACTACGCGAAAAACGACCGTCTTGACGTCGCCGGAAAGGGCCTCGTCATCGATGTCGACATGAAGTTTGCATTCCACCTGATTGCGCCGCACCCAGTCGTCTATCATTCCGGCAAGCGCTTCTTTAAGCCCCAGATCATCGAGTGCGCCGGGACGCAGACGGCGGCAGATCGAATGGATGCCTAAGATTCCTTCATGCAGAATTTTCTGCATATTCTGCGTTTTTGTTTTCACTTCCGGCGAGCAGGAGCTGTCGTTCTCAATCACCGCCAGATCAATTTTTATCGCGGTAAGGATTTGTCCGAGATCATCGTGCAGCTCCTGTGCAAAAAATTTATGCTCATTTGCGAGCACCGCATCCAAATGCTGTGACAATTGTTGGTAACTCAACTCACTTGCCTTTAACGTCTCTTCGGACTGCTTACGCGCACTGATATCGCTTATGATGATCCGGCACGTGGGCTCGCCGGCTTCGTTTTGCGCGGCGGCGGCTTCCAGATGTGCCCAGAACAGCACGTCTCCCTTTCCCATCATCCGCAGATCACACGCCTGTGATTCGCCCGTCGCAAAAAGTTGTTTGCGGTGCAGGTAATAGATGTCCTGATCTTCTTTGAGAATGAACCGGCTCAGTGGTTGGTTGATCAGTGCGCTGCGGGTGGGAACGCCCATCAGCGTGGCGGCGAACAAATTGGCCTCCAGAATCAGCCCCTTTTCGCTCAGTGTGCAATAGCCTACCGGAGCCAGATCGTAGAGGTCGAAATAGCGCGTCCGTAAAGAGTTGAGTTCCGCGTACGCCAATCGCAGGTTTTCGTTCTGCATACTCAGTTCAAT
>CAZTEK010000265.1:0-2684 GCA_964612095.1 uncultured Verrucomicrobiota bacterium | reverse complement strand
ACAATACTGAAAAGGAAATCGAACGGCTGCGCAGAAAGAATTTTTTCGAATCCTTCAGAAGGATGGTGCCACGGTACGCTCTTTTCTTTGGCCCACCGACGATTGGCGGTATCGGGAGAAATCAGCCCAAGCACTCTCAATCCGCGACGGCGCAATATTTCAGTACAACGCAGACAGAGAGACCCTTCACCGATCACAAAACAGGTTGGTGCCGCTTCATCACCCGCCTGTAAATAGTCGCCAAGCGGACGGTACGGGTCTTTAACGACCTGCCGCGCCAACATAAGGAAATCACTAACGGTCTGCTCGGCGGCAGCGGCATCAAAAAGTTCCGTATCGTATTCCAGTTGTCCTTCGAGCTGCCCTTCGCGCTCGATGAAATAGAGCAGCATATCCATTTTGGATGTATCGTTGCCGATTTCATCGTCCGTCATTGTAAGATCAGCAAACCGTTTAGTCGGCAGCGCCATGTTGTGCAAAATAATCGAGTTGCGAAAAACCGGATGCCGAGATCCATCACTGACCGCTTCCATAACTTTTTCAAACGGGATGTCCTGATGCGCATAGGCTTCAAGTGCGGTGTGCCGGACGCGATCCAGTACAGCGATAAAGGCCGGTGCACCGGAAAAATCAGTGCGTAACGCCAGCGCGTTGATAAAGGTCCCGACGATTTTTTCAACCTGCGGGTGATTGCGATTGGCAATGGCGGTGCCCGTGATGATGTCGGCTGACCCCGTGACCCGATGTAGCAGGGTCTGCCAAATCGAAGTCAGGACCATGAACAATGAGGCGCTTTCACGACGTCCCAATGCGGTGAGCGACGCGGTAAGGTCTGGTGAAATGGTGAAAGCATGGCGCGTGCCACGATGAGCGGAAACTTCCGGACGGGCATGAGTAAGCGGGAAATGGATATCCGGACGCGGGGCGGCCAGTTTTTCTTTCCAATAGTTGAGCTGCGGCTGCAATACGCCGCTCCGGATGCGTTCATCAATCCACACGGCGACATCGGAATACTGCCGCTCAACCGGTCGCAGCGGCGACGGACGTCCGGCGACGAACGCTTCATATATTTCTGCAAACTCAGTCGCAAACCAACTGATACCCCATCCATCGGAGGCGATGTGATGAATATTAGAGAAAAGCTGGAACCGGTTTTCAGCCAGCCTGATCAGTTCCGCGCGAATAAGCTTCCCCGAGGAGAGATCAAAAACATGGCGCCCATTCGCTAAACGCATTTCCGTAGCTCGACGATCGCGTTCGACAACATCCAACTCGCTCAAATCGGTGAATTGGACGGGAACGTAAACTTTATCGAGCGGACGTTGCACCATTTCGCCTTTTTCCATGGTGTAGACCATGCGCAATGCATCGTGACGGCGGACAACTTCGTTAAACGCCCGTTCCAGCACCTCAACATTCACCGGCCCGGTCAAATGGATCACTTCAGGAATATTAGACAAAAGGCCTGAGCGGTCAGACTGATGCAGCATCCACATGGTGCGTTGCGACGGAGTCAGGGGATAGGAAGCATGCCCCATGGCCAGCGGAATCTCATTGCTCACGGTTCCTGCGCTGCGCCGCACATCGATCAAAGCCGCCAGTTTTCCAACAGTCGGATTTTCATAGATATCCTTCAGAGGGATATCCACCCGAAGTTCCGTATGAATTTTTGATGCCAATTGAGTCGCCAGTAACGAGTGACCGCCGAGCATAAAAAAGTGATCATCCAACCCAACCGGTCCGGTTTTCAACACGATGTCGAAAAGCTCAGCGACGGCCTTTTCCGTTGACGAGGATGGGTGCTTGAATTCTGAGGCGCGCAATTTTGCCAGATCGGTTGGCGCAGGCGGCGGCAACGCTTTGCGGTCAATTTTCCCGTTATCCGTTAGCGGAATATTCACAAGACGGATAAAAAATGAAGGCACCATGTACGACGGCAGTTCGCGCTCAAGCGCTTGCTGTATTTGTTCAACGGCCGGAGCGCCATTCTCCTGGACGGTATAATAAGCGGCAAGACGACTACTGCCGGGAATATCTTCGCGTACCATAACCGCCGATTCACGAACGCCTGCAATCCGGCAAAGTGCCGATTCAATTTCACCCAGCTCGATGCGATAGCCAGAAAATTTAACCTGCTGATCTTCACGCCCGATAAACATCAGGTTCCCGTCGGATAAACGGATCGCATAGTCGCCCGTGCGATAAAGACGTCCGTGTGGTGTTTCAAGAAAGTGCTCTGCAGTCAAACGAGGACTGTTAAGATAACCACGCGCCACTTGTTCGCCACCAATATAGATTTCACCCTTTTCACCGTCTACCACAGGTCCCATCCGGCTGTTAAACAGAAAAATTTCAACACCAGCAAGCGCTTTGCCGATAGGCGTATTGCGATGTGGGTCGCCGGAACCGTCCACATGGTAACAAGTACAATAAATGGCCGCTTCAGTTGGGCCGTAACCATTAATAATGTACAGCTCCGGTACAGTGCGCGCGATATTTATTAATCGTCGTTCAGGAATCGGCTCAACACCGGTGAGCAGACGACGCAAACGACTCTGTCTGGGATGTTCACGGACCCAGCCCTCAAGATCAGCAACCATGGAGGGCGGAATATAGGCTGAAGTAATTTTTTCTGCACAGAACCAATCCGTCAGCTTCACCGCATCTAAACGGATTTCATCCGG
>CAZTEK010000264.1:0-2698 GCA_964612095.1 uncultured Verrucomicrobiota bacterium | reverse complement strand
TTTTTGCCGTCTCACCAATCACTACGCCGGTTCCGTGGTCGATAAAAAATCCGCGACCGATCGTGGCTCCGGGATGGATATCAATACCCGCCTTCGCGTGAGTCCACTCGTTCATGATGCGCGGGATGATGGGCACATCAAGCCGGTAGAGTTCGTGCGCCAGCCGATGCGACGTGATCGCCAGTACGCCGGGGTAGGCGAGTTTGACTTCGGCATAGCTCAACGCAGCGGGATCGCCATTGTAAGCCGCTTTTACGTCGTCAATAAGCATTCCCCGGACGGCGGGAAGCTGTGCCATGAATTCGTTTAGAATCCGTTGGGCTTCAGCAGGAACATCGTTGAGTGCGGGAGTACCAACGCGGCGGGCCGATTCAGATTGCCAGCGGAAGGGAATGGCACGTTCGAGTTCGGGCAGAAGCCGCAATGAAACCTCTTTAAGCTGTTTTTCAAAATAAATTCCAAGGTCTTCTTTTTCGGATGAGTACATGCCGGGAAACATGACATGGATGAGAATTTTGAGCGCCTCGACTACGTGGCCAGCGGCGGGTGAATCCCACAGTACATTTTCCGGGAGGTCATCGTGTCCGGACGAATAAAGCCCAGTCAGCGCGGCGGCGGTTTCTGTTATAGATGAATGATTTTTATGCATAACCCAATCAGTTAAGTAGGGATTGTGTTCCGTTGCAAGATTTTACTTTGCGTCCAAAAGCTGGTTCTTCTCGGATGTGCGTTTTCTATGCCCATTGAAGACCTTTTTACAACCAAAAGGGATTTACCCCACGGATGGCAAAGCCGTCCCACGGATGGGGAGGGCTTGGGAATGGGGTGGCAACAGAGCTGTTGATTCAAAGTTCAATGGGACTCCTGAAGAGAGGCCTATGAGATGAATTGATCAATCCGTGGGACGGCTTTGCCATCCGTGGGATCACGTTGTTGTTTTACTCCTGCCTGATTCCCGTCGTGTTGGCACAAGGATTAGCGCGAAATCAAAAAACGCACGTCTGAGAAGAGTCCAAAAGCCGGGTATTTCCTGGAAACCCCGAATAAACTAGTCGCTTACTAAAGACAGTGCTGGATTTCCCGTCCGGTTTTTCTATTCTGTCGGGCTTGCGATTCACCCCGTTTAACTAGGAGATATGAAAATGGCCGAAAAAACCATGGAATTTAAAACCGAACTTTCGCAACTGTTGCATCTGATTACGCATTCGCTCTATTCCCATCGCGAGGTATTTCTCCGCGAGCTGATCAGTAATGCCTGCGATGCCATTGATAAGATCCGCTTTGAAGCGCTGACGGACACCAGCTTGCTCGATGGCGATAGTGACAGCGACTGGAAGATTTCAATTGCGGTGGATAAAGAAGCGAAGACGCTGACGGTTTCCGACAACGGTATCGGGATGGATGAAGCCGCGCTAGTCCGGAATTTGGGCACTATCGCGCATTCGGGAACCAAAGCTTTTCTGGCACAGCTCAAGGAGTCCGGAGCCAAGGATAATCCGGAGCTCATTGGCCAGTTCGGCGTCGGGTTTTACTCATCGTTTATGGTGGCTGATCGCGTCACGGTCGAATCCCGTATGCACGGCGCATCAGCCGTCTGCTGGACCTCCGAAGGAACGGGCTCCTTCACGGTATCCGAAGGAACCCGCGAAAAACGCGGCACATCGGTGACGTTGCATCTCAAGGAGGACGCCTCGGAATATCTCGAAGAATACCGGATTCGTTCGCTGGTCAAAAAATTCTCGGACTTTGTGGAGCATCCGGTGGTGATGGGCGAAGAAACCATCAACACCCGTAAAGCGATCTGGCTACGCTCGAAAAGCGACGTCACGGCGGAAGAATATAATGAGTTTTATAAGCACATTTCGCATGACTTCAACAATCCCGCGGAAGTGGTGCATTACAACGCTGAAGGAGCTATTGAGTTTAAGGCCCTGCTTTTTATTCCTGAGAAAAAGCCGTTCGACATGATGATGACCAACGATCCCAAGGCCCACTTGAACCTGTATGTTCAGCGGGTCTTCATCAGCAACGAATTTGAAAACCTGCTACCGACCTACCTGCGTTTTGTGAAAGGCGTAGTGGATGCTGCCGACCTGCCGCTGAACGTGTCGCGCGAAATCCTACAGGAAAATCCGCAGTTGGATAAAATCCGCCGGAATCTGGTTTCACGGATTCTTAAAACCTTAGGCGACATGAAGTTGCAGAGCCATGATAAGTACCTGACGTTTTATGCTGAGTTTGGCCCTATGCTGAAAGAGGGCTTGCAGAACGACTTTGAAAATCGCGAGAAAATTGCCGATCTTCTGCTGTTTGAATCGACCGCCACCGAAGCGGGTAAAATGCGCTCGCTGGCCGACTATGTCGAAAGCATGAAAGAAGAACAGAAAGAGATTCTCTATCTCGCGGCTGAACATCGCGGCATCGCCGAAAATTCACCCTTTCTCGAAGGATTCAAGGCTAGTGGACAGGAAGTACTCTTCTTGCTTGATCCGATTGACGAATTTGTCATGCCGCAACTCGGCGAATACAAAGGCAAAAAATTAAAAGCGGCCAACAAAGGCGACCTAAGTGATGCCGATGTGCTGAAAGATGAAAAGAAAAAGTTTGAAGGATTTCTTGGGTTTGTTGGTGAAAAGCTTGCTGGCGTGAAAGAAGTGCGCCTCTCGACCCGCCTGAAAGAAAGCCCAGCCTGCCTGGT